>JALVXC010000016.1 GCA_027038275.1 Campylobacteraceae bacterium
CTTAATTGTCAATTCAAGTTGCTCCAAAACCTCTTCAAGCGAAAGCTCATCAATATCTTTTGCCATCAAACTCCCCTAAAACTAAATCCAACTTCTTCTGATACCCCTTATCCAATCTCTCATAAACCCCTCTAAACTCCTCATTTATATTCACATTTAAAACCAAAATATCCACCAAAATACTCTGCTGACTTTTATCTAACTGCTCCCAATACTCAAACTTATCATTAAACTCTTTAATATGCCCATTTGCATTAATATCACTACATATCCTAATAAAAGTTTGTAGATTAGCAGAGTTATACATTTCATAATACTCTATGGTTTTAGCATAATTTCCAATAAGTTTAGAGAGTTGATAAGCATAAGCAATAGTTTGGGTATCCTCTTTTTCTCCTGAAGCTTCAAAAGTTTTAAAAAACTCTTGTGTCTCCTTTTTTATCTGTGGGCTTAACTCTATCTGATTCTCTAAAACTCTATCTTGATTGTGTGTTACTATAGAAAATAAGCAATAGTGGTAGTAGAGGTAGAAAAAGTTCCTTTTTATAAAATGCTTTAGAGTTTTACTCTTTAATTTTTTAACAGAGATTTCTATAATGTATTGTAGAGTACGATTAAAGTCACTATTGCTATTTAAAGCAAATACAAAAGAGAAGATATGTTTAAGTTCAGATTTGTACCCTGCATCTTCAAATAGCATCTCTAAATTTTTATCTCCCTTAGTTAAGTTGCTAATATACTGCTCTGTTTCAAACTTAACAATATCTCCATTTTGGATATAGTGCTTTAGTATGGCATCTCTAACCGATAGATGATAAAAGAGATAATAGTCTTTTTTCTCTTCTCGTAAAAAGAGTTCTATAGATGAAAAATAGTCATTTTCAAACTCCTGTTTGTCAATGGTATTGTACTTCTCTCTAAAAATCTCATAAAGCTCACTCATACTAATCCCATTAGGAGAGAAATAGACAGCAATAAGCACCTCTCTTGCTAAACTTTTTACCTTTTTAAAAGTATCAATGTAATACTCTTCAATATTTTCAGGTAAACGAGTAGCCAATCTCTCTAGTTTAGCCAAATAGTCATAGCTACTACCCAACTTCTCTTTTTTTATCTCTCTACTAATATAGTGAATATAGATAGGAAGCGAACCCGATTTTTCAACAATAATATCAATGATTTTTAAATAGGCTCTGTTGGCTAGATTATCATCTTTTGGTAAAAGCTGAAAAATAAGATTTTTGGTATCCTCTTTTTTCAATACACCCAACTCAAAAGAGTAACCACTCTTTTTTACATTCTCATGGTTATATATTTTGTAATTGGTAGTTGAGCTAAAAATAGAAGCAATAGTATCACGAATCTCTTTGTAGGGTCTTGTGGTTAAAATAATATGTACTCTACTATTGAGTATGGTTGCAGAAAATTTCATATCGTTTAAAAATTTAACTACATTACTCAACTCATCTAACCCATCAACAATAAGCAGAAATGTTTTATGTGACTCTGAAACTTTTCCAAAAAACTGATTTGGGTGTTTTTGATTTTTACCAACATCTACACCACTCTCTTTGAGAAACTTTTTGACTTTCTCTTTAAAATGTCTAAACTCATCTTCTCTAGTTTGCTCTTTGATAGCATAAAATAGATATGAGATAAAGTTATCTTTCTGTTTGACTATGCGAGATTGTAACTCTGTAACAAAAGAGGATTTTCCAATACCAGGCTTACCTGTAATAATAGTCAGCGTATTTTTATCATAATTGTCAATAATATGAGATTCAACCTGCTCTAACTCATGCTCTCTACCTACAAAAACACTCTTTAATCGTTTGTATTTTTCATCATCTGAATAGTGTAGTAGTTTAAGACTCTTTTGGATAGATTTATCTTTCCACTTCTCCTCTTTTGTATTGATTTCAAAACTATCTGATTTAAAATACTCTTGATATTCACTTTTGGAGTTTTCTGAAGCGATTAGAAAGTAGATATAGTCTCTATAGATAATTAATGGAGAAAGAGAGTACTCTATGCCTTGATATTTAGCTATTATCTGTTTGTACTCATCATCTTCTAAGTTTTCTACTGTAAAAAACTCTAAACCCTCAATGGTCAAAATTTGAGAGATAATCTTTCTTAATTTTTCTAAAACTATCTCTATATTTTCAAAAAGTCTTCTGATAAACTCTATATTTTCCTTATTAATTGTAGGAGCATGAGCTTTTTTATTCCTCAATTTTACGACATACAAAAATATGTTATCAGTATTTCGCATATTGAGATTTTTTGTAATGTAAGTATGTAGTTTAACTACTTCTGCTTTTTCACTATTTTCTCTTTGCTCGTTTGCTCTCCATATACTATATGGAAGTTCAGCATCAATGCTATAGCTACTATCAGTTAATATCCTTTTGAGTTTTGCTATTAACTCATTATCACTTTCAAATTTTATAAACTCTTGAAATGCATAGTAGTAATTACCCAAAGAGTAGCTGTCTCTTTTTAAATTTTTTAGTATTTTTTTTTGGTAGTAACTATCAGGAGATATATCTTTAAGAACAGCAAAACAGAGTATAGAGATAAATTTTGTCAATACCTCCATAGTATCAACAGCAATTCCAAGCCTTGCTACCTCTTCATTACTTTTTCTATATTTATCATATAGTGGTTTTAGTAGTAGTTTCTCTATCCCTATTTGTTTCATACTCTAAGTATAACACACAATTAAAAGCATAAAGAAGCTTTTGAAGTAGGCTAAGTTGACTTTAAGTGAGTATGTAGCATAATATCAATGTAGACATTCGAGTTTGCAGTAAGTTTAGATAATAAGTCAGATTTACAACTTGAATGATTTGCAGATATGGTAGCCCTGATACCTTAGATGGGCATCTTTTTTTAATTATCCCCCAAATTTATTCATCAATCTATTAACAGAAGCACTCTCATCTCTTACTTTTTCACTACTATATTTTGGTAACTCAACACCCTCTCTTACAAAAAATGGTCTGTTACATTGAACATAATTATGTAAAGAGCTAATTTTGTTATCTCCACTACTATAATATCTATCTTTTTCAATAGGAAATTGAGAAACAATTACATATTTTTTATCTTGAGGTTTGCCTATTGCTTTTAATCCTACCAAATGATACATATAAGGCTTTGTTTTAGTACCTATTCCACTCTCTCGAACAAAAAGTAAATCAAACTTTAACTGTTTAGCTATAATAGTATCTTTTTCATAAATGAAATCAGGCTTTAAAAGTGTCTGTTTAACCCATGCTAAAGAGGCTATTTTAGATTTAAAAAGTTGTTCATTTTCAGCATAAGAACCAAATTCTAAAATATCATATATCATTCTCTCATGAATTTTTTTACTTCGTATATGTTTATTGGGAATATTTATAAGATGAAAAAGGTTATTAATCTCTGTTTTAATAGTTATTTTAAAATCAATTTCTGGTATTTTTACAAGAGTATTATCTCGAAAATTCCTCATAAAATATAAAATTAGAGCCTTATAATTAAACATATCATGTTCTAAATAAAAAGGGGGTTCACAAAGCTCAATAACCCTACATAAAAGATTATCTTTTGCATACTTAATGCTCTTTATAGAACCTCTTGTTCTTTTTATTTCAGCCAATTTATCTTGATACTCTTTTGCTAAATCTAAAAGTTCTTTATCATGCTCCTTTTTAGAGTTAATAAAAGCTTGAACTGAACCATGTTTAATAGATAAATCATCTAATAAACACTCTTCCAATAGCTCTTCTGCTGAATCATACAGTTTTATTTTATTTGACAATCTTACTTAGCCTTTTTTGAAAAATTTTACTCAAAAAACACTTAACAAACTCCCATTTTCCTTAGCATAGACAGAATTAAGTCAATATATAGCATAATAGCAATGTAGACATTTAAATTTTTAATATATAGTTTAAATGATTTGCAGTACAGGTAAGCCCTGATACCTTAGATGGGCATCTTTTTTAAATATAAACTACCTCATCTTCTGTGCCATCTTAATATAGACATGCAAAATCTCCAAAGCAGCAGGAGTTACTCCTGAAATCTCTGAGGCGTTAAAGAGTGTTGGAGGCTTAATCTTGTTTAACTTCTCTACAACCTCATTGCTTAAGCCTGAGACCTTTTCAAACTCAAACCCATCAGGTATCTTTACCTTTAGCATATCTCTCATCTTATCTACTTGGCTTTGCTGTTTTTCAATATATCTGCTATATTTTGCCTCAATTAAAATCTGCTCTATCACCTCATCGGAGTACTTTTTAAACTCTGGGACAATTGCTAATATCTTCTCTTTGGTCATAGAGGCACGAGCTAAGAGGTCTACTAAAGGCATTTTGTCGTTTATCTTCTCCTCAGCTAATGAAGTAAGAAGTTCTATAAACTCTTTGTTTGGAGTTACAAAGTTCTCTTTTAGGTAACCTATAGCCTCATTAATCTCTTGCTCTTTTTTTGTCACCTTTGCTATATACTCTTCATCTAACAATCCAAGCATTGCACCATATCTATAGAGTCGTCGGTCGGCATTATCTTCACGCAACAGTAACCTATACTCTGAACGACTAGTAAACATTCTATATGGCTCTTTTGTTCCCTTGGTTACCAAATCATCAATAAGCACCCCAATATATGCCTCATGTCGTCCTAAAATTAGTGGCTCTTTTCCTTGAACAGCAAGAGTAGCGTTTACTCCTGCCATTAGCCCTTGTGCTGCTGCCTCCTCATAACCTGTAGTTCCATTAACCTGACCTGCACAGTAGAGTCCCT
>JALVXC010000017.1 GCA_027038275.1 Campylobacteraceae bacterium
AAATTATGGAAAATGCCCATGAGTAAGAGTAAAAAATTGTTATAATAGTAAACTATTAAATAAAAAAGGTTTACTTATGATTCTAACACCGCTTCAACTTCAAGAGTTTCGACAAAATGGTTTTTTAATTTTACGTAATTTTCTTGAAGAGAAGAGGTGTGAAGCAATTTTAGATGTAGCAAAAGTTCATTTAAAACATCGTATAGAACCAATAGAGACAGAGTTAGGATACAATGCGAAGTCATTAGAGTATCGTCGTGATATAACTGACTACTCTAGTACAAAAAAGCAGAGTCAAGTTCGACGACTGCGACAGGTATATGACCGAGATATTCTATTTAAAGAGTGGATGGAAAATGAGAAGATACGTCCTATCTTAAAGCAGGTATTAGATGATGAGGTGGTAATAACTACAGCACATCATAACTCAATTATGACTAAGATGCCAAGCCCCTATAGCGAAACAGCTTGGCATCAAGATAGACGATATTGGTCATATACCGATGACAATCTAGTAAGTGTTTGGTTAGCGTTAGGTGAAGAGAATTCTCAAAACGGTGTTTTAGAGTTTATCCCCAAAAGCCATACTATGAACTTTTTACCTGAACAGTTTGGAGAGAAAGATTATTTTTTAGAAGATAATCCACTTAATATGTCACTTATAGAAACAAAGGTGAGTAGTAATTTAAAAGCTGGAGATGTGGTGCTATTTCACTGTAAACTTCTGCATAGAGCAAACAGAAATAGTACTCAAAAGCCCAAAATATCGTTTGTTTACACAGTAAAGGGTAAAAAAACAGAGGCTATAGAGGGAAGTCGCTCAGCACAATATAAAGAGATTTTACTCATTTAGTCTTGACAAATTAGTCTAGTTAGGTTATAAATCGCTTAGTTTATCTTGTGAATTACATAAGATATAAACATAATTAATGTACAATGACAACATTAATTAAAATTTTAAATTTAAGGAATGAGAAACATGGCAAAATATGTTGAATTGACACAAGACAACTTTGAGGCAACAATTAAAGAGGGTGTAACAATGGTAGACTTTTGGGCTCCATGGTGTGGACCTTGTAGAATGATTGCTCCAGTAGTAGAGGAGTTAGCAGAGGACTTTGATGGTAAAGCTACTATTGCAAAAGTAAATACAGATGAGCAACAAGAAATTTCTATAAAGTATGGAATCCGTTCTATCCCTGCTATTCTTTTCTTCAAAGATGGTGAGCTTGTAGACCAAATGGTTGGTGCAGCTTCTAAAGATGTCTTTGCTGATAAATTAAACGCTATTTTATAGTGAATATTTATCTAAACTTCATTCCTACGGTCTTTGTAGGAATGAATATCTCCTTGTTCGATAAAATCGAACCTACAGTTTTTAAATCTTTATTAAAACTATCATTTCATTAAAATTTACATTAAGGAATATTAAAATGTTAGATTGTGCAATTATTGGTGGAGGACCAGCAGGTCTTACAGCAGGACTCTATGCGACTCGTGGAGGTCTTAAAAACGTTACTATGTTTGAGATGGGAATGCCAGGTGGGCAGATAACCCAAAGTTCAGAGATAGAGAACTACCCAGGGTTCTTTGAACATGACAAAACAGGTATGGACTTTATGGATACTTGGCAAGAGCAGTGTTTTCATTTTGGGTTAAAACATGAGATGAAAAAGGTAGAGCGTGTAGCTAAAACAGGTAATCATTTTACTATTACTTTAGAGGGTGGAGAGAGTGTTGAGGCTTTAACTGTTATTGTAGCTACAGGTTCAACTCCAAAACGAGCAGGATTCAAAGGTGAAGATGAGTTTTTTGGAAAAGGTGTAAGTACATGTGCTACTTGTGATGGCTTCTTCTACAAAGATAAACCTGTAACCGTTTTAGGTGGAGGAGACACAGCTTTAGAAGAGGCATTTTATCTCTCAAATATCTGTTCAGATGTTTATGTAGTTCATAGAAGAGATGAGTTTAGAGCAGCACCTCCAACACTTGAGCGTGTTAAGAGAAAAGAGAATATACACCTTATTACTGACTCTGTTATAGAAGAGGCGTATGGTGGAGTAATGGGTCTTGATGGTGTTAAAATTAAAAATATCAAAACAGATGAGATTACAGATATGAAAAATACAGGTCTTTTTGTCTTTGTAGGTCATAATGTAAGAAATGAAGTACTTAAAGATGAGAATGGTGAGTTTATCTGTGATGTGAATGACTGGGGACAAGTAATTGTTGACTTAAGCATGAAAACCAATGTAAAAGGACTCTTTTGTGCAGGTGACATGAGAATCCAAGCTCCAAAACAGGTCGTTTCAGCAGCAGGAGATGGTGCAGTAGCTGCATTGCAAGTTATCTCTTATATTCAGGAGTTAGCGTAGGGTGCGACTACCATCGCACCATCAAAACCAAATATGGCATAAAATAGGGGTACTATAAAATGACCCCACAAACACCCCCTTATAAAAAATCTTGTATACTTCCAAATAATTTTTAACGTTAGGAAATAACATGGCAAAAGTCGGAATATTAGGTAGTACAGGGCGAATGGGTGCACACCTTATTAAGAATGTACTAGAGACAGATGGTTTAGAATTGAGTGTTTTACACGTTTTTGATGAGTTAAAGGTAGCTGTACCAGAGACAACACTTATAACTAACGATATGAAAACTTTTCTTGAAAATTGTGATGTAGTTATTGACTTCTCTGCACCTGTGGCAACACAAGAGCTTTTAGAGAATGCACTTGAAAATCCTACACCATTAGTTATTGCAACTACAGGCTTTAATGAGCATCAACAAAACCTTTTAGCTGAAGCTTCAAAGGAGATGGCAGTACTCTACTCTTCAAATATGTCAGCAGGTATAGCTCTTCTTAAACAGTTGGTTGAGCAGGTATCGGCAACACTTAAAGATTTTGATATTGAGATTGTGGAACAGCACCATAGACACAAAGTAGACTCTCCATCAGGAACAGCTCTAACATTAGGTGAGTTTGCTGCTAAGGGTAGGGGACTTGACTTAGATGCTGTTCGTATCTCTGGACGAGATGGACAGATTGGGGCTAGAACCAAAGATGAAATTGCCGTTATGGCACTTCGTGGTGGTGACATTGTAGGAAGACACACCGTTGGCTTTTACAACGATGGTGAGTTTTTAGAGCTAAACCACACAGCTACAAGTCGTGAAACATTCTCAAAGGGTGCAATACGAGCCGCTGCTTGGTTAGTAGACAAAGAGAAAGGTCTCTATACCATTAATGACTGTTTAGGAATATAGTATGTGTGCTATTGTAGGGGTTTACGGAGCTGAAAATGCAGCACAGATTGCCTACTATGCACTCTTTGCAATGCAACATCGAGGGCAGGAGTCTTCTGGAATCTCTTCTGCTGATGGAAAAGAGATACACCTAATTAAGAAGCGAGGTTTAGTAACAGAGGTCTTTAAACAAGAAGATTTAGATTTACTTAAAGGCTCTTGTGCTATTGGTCATAACCGTTACTCTACAGCAGGAAAGGACTCTGTCTTAGATGCTCAACCTGTCTATGCTAAGTATAAGCTAGGAGCTATCTCTGTTGCTCACAATGGAAACTTGACCAACAAATATAAGGTT
Organism: Campylobacteraceae bacterium; assembly: GCA_027038275.1. Classification (GTDB taxonomy): domain Bacteria; phylum Campylobacterota; class Campylobacteria; order Campylobacterales; family Sulfurovaceae; genus UBA1140. The sequence continues at coordinate 3,608 of JALVXC010000017.1, forward strand.
CGTGATGAGCTAATTGAAAAGGGTGCTATTTTTCAGACCGATATGGATACTGAAAATATAGTACATCTAATTGCAAAGAGTGAGAAAAATAAACTTAAAGCCCGTATTATTAGTATGCTAAATAAGATTGAGGGTGCATATTGTTTAGCAATTCAGAGTCGTAGTAAAATGTTTGTTATACGTGACCGTTTTGGAATTCGTCCTCTTAGTCTTGGAAAGCTTAAAGATGGTGGATATATTGTCGCTTCAGAGACCTGTGCTTTTGATTTGGTAGGTGCAGAGTTTATTCGCAATGTTAAACCAGGTGAGATGCTTATTTTTGAAAAAGGAAAAGAGCCTACTTCAAAAATGTTATTTGAGCCAGACCCACACATTTGTGCTTTTGAGTATATCTACTTTGCTAGACCTGATTCTATTATAGATGGCAAGACTGTTTACAATACACGTTTAGAGATGGGAAAACAGTTAGCAAAAGAGACCCCTGCTGATGTTGATTTAGTCTTGCCTGTTCCTGATTCTGGTGTAGCCGCAGCTAAAGGGTATGCCAATGGTATGGGTGTTCCTTTTGAGATGGGAATAGTACGTAACCACTATGTAGGGCGTACTTTTATTGAACCTAGTCAGAAGATACGTGACCTAAAGGTAAAACTAAAACTCTCTCCTATTAAAGATATGATAGCAGGTAAAAGAGTAGCCATTGTCGATGACTCTTTGGTTCGCGGAACAACCTCTAAGCAGATAGTTAGAATGTTAAAAGAGGCAGGAGCAACAGAGGTTCACATGAGAATTGCTTCACCAGAGATTAAGTACCCTTGTCGTTACGGCATAGATACAGCAACCAAAGAGGAGCTTATATCGTCACATAAAACTCCTAAAGAGATAGCCAAATATATAGGTGCAGACTCTCTTGGATTTTTATCTATAGAGGGGCTAAAAAAATCTCTTGGAGATGAGCGTAAATACTCTTTGGTAAGTTTTGATGGAAACTACTTTGCTGGTGGAAATGCAGATAGCCCTGGGTGTAGTTGTTATTAATGGCTACACCTTAAAAATTAACCACCCCCGTAAGCGTATTTATTAGCATACTCTCCTTTTTAACATTAGGCAGTTCAGCCCCTGGTTT
>JALVXC010000018.1 GCA_027038275.1 Campylobacteraceae bacterium
TACAAAAACCCTCAACCATACACCCACCAGCCTTTCCTCTCCAAAGGTCACTCTGCAAATACTCCTCTAAATCATCTCTATCAAACTTAAAAAAGTTATAGTAGGTAGCAGATACATCGCTAAGGTAAAAATTTTGGGTTTTGTAGTGCATAGCAGAGATTATAGCCATAGTAGAGCCACTCTGTAGCTCTAAAATACGTCTTGCATCATCAACACTTTTAGGTTTACGCAACAGTTCACCATTTGTCGATAAAACAACTGAGTCAGCTGTGAGTAGGGGAGTTTCTAGCCCAAACTCTTTAATAGCAGATTCAAGCTTTCCTTTACTTGCTATATAGGCAAAATCTTTTGCATTTTTAGTCTCTATCTTCTCCTCGTCGTAGTGGGGGGCTTGTTGTTTAAAGGGTATATTGAACTTTTTTAGTAGCAAAGCTCTACTTTTTGAGTTTGAGGCTAGGTGTAGCATTTTTTTCCTATGATTTTTTTGTTATTGTAGTGGAAGTTGTTTAAATATCGGTTATTATAAAAATTTTCTTAAAAATGATATAATATGCACATTAATGCACAATTAGAGAGAACAATATGAATAAAATAGAAAATATACTATTAGAACTTTTTGAAGAGTATCCTCAACTAACAACGGCTCAAATAGTAGAACACACAGCTCTTGCAAGGCGTACAGTTCAAAAATATTTAGCTAAACTTGTTAGTAAAAAACAGATAGAAGCTTATGGAGAGGGAAGAGGACGATACTATCAACGACTCTATAGCTCTAAAGAGACTTTGCACCATTTAGCTGTTTTAAAAAATGAGGTCTTGATAGGTAAACTCTCTTATGGACATGGCTCTTATAGTTTTGTTTATGATAAAAACTATAAAGGAGTTGAGCTTTTAGGACTCTTTAGAGGTAGCCAAAATATATCGGCAGATTTGTACCCAATATTTGAAAACCTATTACCTGAATATGAACGACGAAATAGACTTCTTGGAGTTGTTAAAGAGAGTGCTGATATTCTCTCAATGCTCTATAATATTCAAGGAGATTTTAAGTTTGTTCCCTATTATAAACTCTACAAATATCGCTCTTCTACAGAGAAGAGACCTCTATGGCATACGATTAAACATCGAGTATTAGGAGAGAATACTTACCCAAATTTGTTAGAGGTAGATATTGCTATCTCTGATGAGATTTTAGAGGAGTATTCGAGCCAAGAACACTCCTCTTTAAGTGGGTATCAACACAAGATAGATATAAATATAGACTTTGAAAACAACAAAATCTTAGAAGCAACCCAAAAAGCAAACTATCTTATGAAACCTCTTAATCGTACCATGATAGACTACTTTGAAAGAGATGTAAATCGTCAAAAAAGATACTATCCACTACTTGCACTAAATGAACATCTCTTTATGAGCTTTGTTAAAAATGAACTGGGGTTAAATGTTCCTTGGAGTGCTATTGTTTCTGCTAAAGGTGGTGATTTTCACTATGTTGTTAAACGCTATGACCGTTATAAAAACTACGCCTATGGACAGTATGACATGGCACAACTTTTAAATATACCAAGTGATAAAAAGTACAATACTGACACACTAACAGTTATGAAAGCTTTTGTGCAAAAAGTAAAAAACAGAGAGGCTCATGTAGATATGTTAAAGTTTCAAGTCTATGCGTCACTCATACAACATAGTGATTTTCATGCTAAAAATATGGGTGTACTAGATGTGGGAAAAGAGAACTATATTTTAGCTCCTCTTTATGATGTTATCTCTATTGGGGTCTACAATGGAGAGGCTCATGACCTTGGTTTAGCACTTTCACAAAAGAGAAGAAAGTTTGGTAAATACAGAGTGGAGGATTATATGCTTATTGCTAATAGTTTAGAGATAGGAAAGACCAAAGCAAAACAGGTTATAAAAAACACCATTGAACTTTTTCTTGATAACTTTCCTCTGTACATTCAAAAAACTATATATTTTGAAAATAGGTATGATATAGAGATACAAAACACACGAATAAGCAAAAAAAAGTTTTCGGCTTCTTTGACCTCTATGTATCAGTGTAGAGTGATATAGCTTAAAAAACAAGGTGTATTACAAGAGCTTGGATTGGTTGAGAAGTATGGTGGGGTTTTAAAGCGTCAGAGGAGAGGAGGTTTTTAGCTACTAAGCTTCAATAAAAGCAACTCAAACTCTTCTCGTGGTCTCTTCCAACCCAGTTTATTATTTGGCATATCATTTAGACCAATATTTATATCTAACAAATCTCTCTTATTCTCTAAGTTATGATGAATATAGGGCAATATCTGATTCATTGATGCTAAAACTCCTCTATTGTCACTTTTAGTATCTAAGTACCTGACCATAATAAATGTCCTATTTTAACGATAAGAAAAAGGTACAGGTACAAGGCAGATTTTTGCAGGACTAGCCAAAGTTAATTCAAGAAAACTTATTTGGGGTCTGTCACTATAGTTTCTTATGCTACAATTCCTCCAAAAAAGGAAACCATCTTGAAAATTGGACTTTTTATACCATGCTTTATGAATGAGCTTTATCCCAAAGCCTCTATGGCAACATTAAAAGTTTTAGAAAATCTAGGTTTAGATGTTGAGTATCCGATGAATCAGACCTGTTGTGGTCAGCCTATGGCAAATAGTGGTTGCTATCTTGAGGCAAAAGAGTTAGCAAAAAGATTTCTAAAAATCTTTAAAGATTACGATTATATTGTAGCTCCAAGTGGAAGTTGTGTTGCTATGGTTAGAGTAAATTATGCACAGTTTTTAGAGGGTGAAGAGGGGTTTGAACACCTTAAAAATAATACCTACGAGCTTGTGGAGTTTCTTCATGATGTCATAAAACCAACTACTATGAATGTTAGTTTTCCCTATAGAGTAGGAATCCATAACTCTTGTCATGGACATCGTGAACTTGGTATGGCTAGTATGAGCGAGAGAAATTTTCCTGAGTTTTCTAAGATAAAAAAGATACTCTCTTTGGTAGATGACATTGAGTTTGTAACTCTAAGACGAAATGATGAGTGTTGTGGTTTTGGTGGTATCTTTTCTGTTACCCAAGAGGCTATAAGTGTAGCTATGGGAATAGATAGGGTAAATGACCACCTAAACGCAAAAGCAGAGGTTATAACAGGTATCGATATGTCTTGTCTTATGCACATGCAGGGGATTATTGATAGGCAGAAATTACCTATTAAGACAATGCACATTGCTCAAATTCTTGCAGGAGAACTATAATGGGACACCCAAAAAAAGCCTCAAAATTTGTAGCCAATAGCAAAAGAATGCACTGGCACGATAAGGCTCTGTGGTTTGTAAGAGAGAGACGAGACCTTGCAACTCATCAGTTAGATGAGTGGGAGGAGCTTAGAAGAGTAGCAAGTGAGATAAAAACTCACACTATGGATAGATTGGATTACTATCTTGAAGAGTTTGAGAAAAATGCAACTCAAAAAGGGCTACATATACATTGGGCAAGAGATGCAAAAGAGCATAATGAGATAGTTTTAAATCTGCTACTTACTCATGGTGCAAAAAGGGTTGTCAAGAGTAAATCTATGCTTACAGAGGAGTGTGGCTTAAATCCATTTTTAGAGAAAAATGGTATAGAGATAGTCGATACTGACCTTGGCGAACGCATAGTTCAACTTCGCAAAGAAGCTCCATCTCATATAGTTCTTCCAGCTATTCATCTAAAGAAAGAGGAGGTAGGTAAGACATTTGAGGAGTTTTTAAATACCCAAAAAGATAACTGTGACCCAACTTATCTAACAAGAGAGGCAAGAAAACATCTAAGAGAGAAGTTTCTAACTGCTGATGCCTCTATAACAGGTGTAAACTTTGCTATTGCTCAAACAGGAGGAGTTGTGGTCTGCACAAATGAGGGCAATGCAGATTTAGGAGCGAGTCTACCTAAGCTTCATATTGCAAGTATGGGGATTGAAAAGGTTATTCCAAGGTTAGAAGAGCTATCTGTTTTTACACGACTACTTGCAAGAAGTGCAACAGGTCAGCCAATTACCACTTACACTTCACACTTTCATGCACCTATTGAGGGTGGAGAGTTGCATATTGTTATTGTAGATAATGGTAGAAGTGATACTCTATCTAATAGCGACTTTAAAGAGTCACTTAACTGTATACGGTGTGGAGCTTGTCTAAACACATGCCCTGTATATAGGCGAAGTGGGGGACACAGTTACGGTTACACAATCCCAGGACCAATAGGCTCAACCCTTGGAGCAAGTAGAGATTTACAAGCCAATAGAACTTTACCTTTTGCATGTACACTCTGTGCCTCTTGCTCTAATGTCTGTCCATCTAAGATAAAACTACACAATCAACTCTATAGACATAGACAAAATGTAGTCAAAGCTGGACTTTTAGGAGCAAAAAAACGGGCTATTTTAAAAGTGAGTAGTTGGGTTATGAAACACCCTCTTTTACTTGATTTTGTTGGGTTGGTAGTTAGAAAGGTTGTGCCTATACTTCCACGAAGCATAGTTTACTCAAAAGCCAATATTTGGGGTAGAGGTAGAGAAGTTCCAAAGTTTCCAAAAAAGAGTTTTAAAGAGCTATATAAGGAGAGAAAGAAGTAATGTCATCACGAGAAACAATTTTAAATAGTATTAAAAAAAATAGACCCTCATCGACTATAGAGTTGCCCAATACAGATATTTCGCATGTAAAATATAGAGATAGAGATAAAAAGTTTGCAACAACACTTAAAAGTGTTGGTGGAGATGCAGTCTGGTTAGAAGATAAGAGTGTAGATGAGTTTGTAGCAGAAAACTATAGAGATTTAGATGTAATTGTCTCTACCTATTTGGAGTTTAATGGTAGCACTAAAGATGCAAATGAGTTAGAGACTCCTCATCTATTAGAAGATGTAGATTTAGCAGTTATAAAAGGTGAGTTTGCAGTAGCTGAAAATGGTGCAGTATGGGTAAAAAATCCCAAAAATCACCATCGTGCCTTATATTTTTTGGCTACTAGACTTCTTATTGTTGTAGATAAAAATAGTATAGTAGATAGTATGCACGAGGCATATAAGCTTATAGATTTTAGTAGAGCAGGTTATGGAACATTTATAAGTGGTCCATCAAAAACAGCCGATATTGAACAAGCTTTGGTGATTGGAGCTCATGGTGCTATTGAGGTTTGTGTTTTGTTTGTTTAAATAGGATGAATTTTATTTCCAAGAATTAAGAATTAGAGAATTAGAGGTCAGGTAAACGTAATTGTATGATTACGTTCACCTGCCCCCCTTCTTTGCTTCTTTGCCCTTCTTCTTCTTCTCCTTCTTCCAAAAATGCTGTGGAAAAAATAGTTAAAACCAATAAAAAAGAAAAAATACGATATAATTTTCTTTATGAAAAAGAAAATAAAACAGATAATCTGAGATTTTCACATACAAAAGCCTTTTGAAGTCCATAGCCGTGAGCTTCAACTCCCCATAAATACCCATAAGATTGTAACACTTATGGGGGTTCGACGTTGTGGGAAGACTTCGATTTTGTATGAGACCATAAATCGACTTACACAAACCATAGATAAAAAGTAAATCCTATTTTTTAACTTTGAAGATAAACGATTTGAGTTAAATCAAGAGAGTTTCCCCTCGTCCCAAAGCTCCAGCTTTGGGACGCATATTAGAGCTACAACTCACCACAACTTCTCTACTTCCAATAAACCATCAATACCATTATAATCTCTAGCACTGGAGTATCGCCAATGTTCAGCTTTATCAACATAACCTCTTTTTATGGGATTTTGATGAATATAGTCTATCTTTTCTATCATCATCTTTTCACTCTGTATTAGTTTGGGGTGAAAACCCTCTTCCCATATTTGATAAGTTGTATGTTTTTTATGTGCCTTTTTATGAAAAGCAAACTGTTTAAGTAGTGTGGTTGCATTTTTTTCTTGTAACAGTTTTAATAACTTATAAGCAGTATATGATTTAAACTTCTGCATAGTTTTACCAATATCATTGCTACTTGCAATCAAGTGTAGATGATTTTCAAGAATAACATAAGCATAAACGGTCATATTGTCTTGCTCTTTTAGGTACTTTAAACTGTCAATAACAATCTGTACACTATCTTGATTTGTAAATATTGGTAACCAATGTAAGACAGTACATGTTAAGAAATGAGGATGTGTTGGTTCATATATTTTATATCTACTAATGCCCATGAGGTAGTTTATCTATTTTTAAGTTATAAGGGCTTTATTTTGTTGAATTGACTCCTATATGTGTCCCAAAGCTGGAGCTTTGGGACAAGAGACACCCTACGAAAATTATAGGTTTTCTTCCAAATAAGCCAATGCCTTCTCTTTAGCCTCCCCAATCTTAGAAGCATCTTTTCCACCTGCTTGGGCAAAGTCTGGGCGACCTCCACCTCCACCACCTAAGATAGGAGCTATCTCTTTAATCCAACTACCAGCTTTTATGTTTGTCTCTTTTGAGCCACAAGCTAAGACTACCTTGTCGCCCTTTTTTTGGAAAAGCATAATAGCTAGGTTAGGGTACTTATTTTTAGCTTCATCTATTAGCTCTTTTATGTCACCTACCTCTACAACGTCTACAATGACATTAACACCATTTATCTGGGTAGCTGTTAACTCTTTTTTGGTTGAATTAAGTGCCGTTTTAAGCTCAGATTTTAGAGTTTTAATCTCCTCTTTGAGCTTACTTACTCCTGCTAGAGGGTTTTGGTTTTTAAGTTCAGCTTTTACATCGTTTAGAGTCTCTCTTAGGGCATTTACCTCTGCAAGAGCCGATTTACTACATACTGCTTCAACTCTTCTAACTCCTGCACTTACTCCTGACTCTTTGGTAATCATAAAAAGACCAATCTCTGATGTATTTTTTACATGAGTTCCTCCACAAAGCTCAACTGAAATATCTCCAAAGCTAACAACACGAACTTCATCGCCATACTTCTCACCAAAAAGAGCCATAGCACCTGCTTTTTTTGCTTCATCAATAGACATAATTTTTGTTTCTCTTGGAATGGCACGAGAGATTTTATCGTTAACCCATGCCTCTACCTGTTGTAGCTCTTCATCTGTTACAGCTTGTGGGTGAGAGAAGTCAAACCGTAGACGTTTATCGTCGTTAAGTGAACCTGCTTGGGCAACATGCTCTCCTAAGATAGCTCTTAGTCCTGCTTGGAGTAGGTGGGTTGCAGAGTGGTGACGCTCTATCTCTCTTCTTGTGTTATGAACAATCGCCTCTACTTGGTCGCCTATTTTTATGTTTCCTTCTATTAAGCTAAAGTTCATATCTAGGAACTTTTTGCTATCTAGTACTTTAAGAGTAGGGCGTTCGTCATTAAAGTCAAGTACACCTGTGTCTCCCACTTGTCCACCAGACTCTGCATAAAATGGGGTAGAGTTTAAGAGTACCCAACCCTTACCATCTAACTTATCTACACGTTTAAAGTTCTCATCTAGTAGAGCAAGAACCTTAGCTTGGGACTCTGTTGTCTCATACCCTACAAACTCATTAACTCCAAACTCCTCTTTAATCTCTTTAAAGTCGCCTGTAGCTGCTGCTTCACCTGTTCCTTTCCAATTTGCTTTACTTTTTGCCTTTTGCTCTTCCATTTTGGCATTAAACCCATCTAGGTCAAGCTCTATGCCTTTCTCTCTTAGCATATCTTGGGTTAAATCAAGAGGGAAACCAAAAGTGTCATATAGTTTGAAAGCAACTTCTCCATTAAAGGTACTCTCTGTTTGCTCTAGCTCTTGATTAAAGAGTTTAATTCCATCTTCAATGGTTTTAAAGAAACGCTCCTCTTCAAGCTTCATAGAGGCTTTAATGCTTTCGGCTCTTTCAGGTAGGTAGTCATACTCTTTTCCCATAACTTCAACTAAAGTATCTACTAACTTATACATAAATGGCTCTCTAAGTCCAAGTAGATAACCGTGACGAATGGCACGACGCATAATACGTCTTAGTACATATCCACGCCCCTCTTTGTCAAAGTTTACCCCTTGTGCAAGAAGAAATGAGACAGAACGTAGATGGTCGGCTATAACACGGTAACTAGCAGAGTTTGGTGCATTGTAGTCATACTTTTGACCTACCATCTCTCCTATTTTGTCAATATATGGCATAAAAAGGCTAGAGTGGTAGTTATTTAAGACTCCCTCTTTAATAGCCATAACACGCTCAAACCCCATACCAGTGTCAATACTTGGCTTTGGAAGAGGTGTAAGTGTGCCATCTTCAGAGCGTTCATACTGCATAAAGACTAAGTTCCAAATCTCTAAGAAACGGTCACCATCTCCACCCATGTAGTCCTCTTCACCGTTAAAGTTTTCTTCACCTTGGTCGTAGAAAATCTCTGAACATGGTCCACATGCACCTGTATCACCCATTGCCCAGAAGTTCTCTTTGTCATCAAACTTCATAATTCTATCTTTTGAGATATGCTTTTGCCAAAGCTCATAAGCTTCATCATCATTTTCATGAACCGTAACCCATAGTCTCTCTACAGGTAGGTTAAGATATTTAGGAGAGGTAATAAACTCCCAAGCATAAGCCATAACTTCCTCTTTAAAGTAGTCTCCAAAAGAGAAGTTACCCAACATCTCAAACATGGTGTGGTGACGTGCTGTATAGCCTACATTGTCAAGGTCATTATGTTTTCCACCTGCACGAATACAAGTTTGAGAGCTTGTCGCACGAGGAGGATTAGGAATAGGGGCATCGCCTGTAAAGATGCTTTTAAAAGGAACCATTCCTGCATTAACAAACATGAGTGACCCATCATCATCTATTGGCACTAATGGGCTACTCTTGTAGAGTTTATGCCCTTTGCTCTGAAAAAAATCTAAAAAACTTTGTCTAATATCCATTGTAAAAACCCTACGTTATAAATTGTGTATATTTTAGCTAAAATGTGGTTATTTTGAGGTAAATGGCTTCATCTCTTGCTTTATTTTGTTATATAACTCTCTCAACCAAGGGTGTTTATTGGCTTTTGTAATATTTACATTCATCTTTCTAAAATCAACAGGGGCTAAAATGACTTTAATATTTTGAATTCCTACCTTTTCAGCCAAAAAGTAAAGCTGTTCAATGTTCTCATCTCCAATAGGAATACACCCAACAGTACGGTTGCTTCCATGAATCATAATATCACCACCTAAATTTGTTCGTCCCTCTCTTTTTGCCATCTTTTTGTCAAAGGTATTGGGGTAGTCAATTCGCATAGAGAGGTGAAATTTACTATTTGGATTGAGGTAAGATATACCGTAAATACCCTCAGGAATCTGTCTGTCACCCTCTTTACACTTTGGTCCAAGTATTCCTGAAAAGGCTGTAAATGGGTAGGTTGCTATTAGGTGTTGCTCTCCTTTGTCCTCTCCCCAAACTTCAAGCTGTTGTTCATATTTTAGCCCTATAAGGGTTAGTTTTTTTGGGTAGCGTATAAAGTTACTATCGGCTAAATGGCGAAAGAGTTTCTGTTTTGGTGTTAAGATTTCAGGTTCAGGGCAAATTGGACACTCTTTTTCTACAATCTTAGGCTCTGTTTGATTGCACTCAGAAGGAGTAGGGCAGGGTTGGCACTCTTTTTTTATAACTTTAACTGTTTGAATTTGAGTTGTGCAGTATTTTTTGTAATAGGGCATCCAGATATTTTCTCCATATATGTAAAATAGTACAATAGAACTAAGAAGTAAGATAATAAAAATTAAGAAGTGTGATATAAGGTTTTTCATAATGCTATTTTAGCATAAAATGTTGTAGGTTCTATTTTATAAAAATTGAATTCTCGTATACATTCCCACTGAGGAGAGTGGGAACGAGTGAAATTCTTGTATGTATTCCCACCGAGGACGGTGGGAACAAGTGTAAGTCATCATGAAGTTCTTAACAAGAGTAAGTAGAGATATACTCGTAAGCTGTCGGTCTTCCCTCAACAGGAATAACGTGTCTATCAAACATATAGTCAACATACTCTTTAACATACTCAGGACTCATAATTGGAGCTAAGAAGTCGTGGTCTTTTTCAAGTCCTTCAAGAGCATCTCTAAATGAGTTTGGAAGTTCTGGAATTCCTCTCTCTGCTATCTCATCTCTACTAAGCTCGAATAGGTCTTCGTTAAATGGACCAACTAGGTCATACCCACCATTTTTAATTCCATCAAGACCTGCAATCATAAGAACAGCAAATGCAAGGTAAGGACAAGATGTAGAGTCAGGGAAACGAGTCTCAATTCTAGTTGCTTTCTCTCCTGCACCATAAGGAATACGACATGCAGCAGAACGGTTTTGGCTAGAGTAAGTTAAAATTCTTGGAGCTTCAAATCCTGGAAGTAGTCTCTTAAATGAGTTTGTACTTGGGTTAGTAAATGAAGCAACTGCCTCTTTATGTCTGAAGATACCACTTAGATAATCAAGTGCTGTTTTAGAAAGGTTTGCGTAAGCTCCCTCTTCATAGAATAGGTTTACTCCATCTTTCCATAGAGATTGGTGAACGTGCATACCGTTACCGTTGTCATTGTAGATAGGTTTTGGCATAAATGTTGCTGTTTTACCATTAAGGTGTGCTACCATTTTTACAACATATTTGTACTTTTGAACATTATCAGCAGCTGTAATAATATCAGAGAATACAATTCCAATCTCATGTTGACCTTGTGCAACTTCATGGTGACCTAGAACTACTTCTAATCCAACATCTTCAAGAACTTGCATTATCTCTGCTCTTAAGTCTACAGCTGAATCAGTTGGCATAGTTGGGAAGTAACCACCTTTAATTCTTGGTCTGTGACCCATGTTACCCATCTCACCATAGTCAGCATCATCAGCCCAGTGACCTTCATCTGTCTCTACTTTAAATGATTGGTGGTTATCTTTATCAACAATTTTAACATCATCAAAGATAAAGAACTCATTTTCTGGACCAAAGTAAGCAGCATCTGCTACACCAGCCTCTTCAAGAGCTTTAAGTGCTTTTTTAGCAATACTTCTTGGACATTTAGCGTAAAGCTCATTTTTATAGATGTCATAAACATCACATATAACAACTACTGTACTATCAGCTGTAAATGGGTCAAGGAAAGCAGAACCAACATCTGGTTTAAGAAGCATATCTGATTCATTAATTGGTTGCCAATTTTCGATTGAAGAACCGTCAAATGGAAGACCACCTTCAAGTTGCTCTTCACTTACTGCACTCATTCTGTATGAGATATGATGCCAAGCACCTTTTACATCAGTAAATCTAAAGTCTACAAACTCTACTTCATTCTCTTCACAGAATTTAAAAAATCCAGCTACATCATTCTCTTCTACAAATTTACCCATTGGTAATCTCCTATAAATTTTAAATTGCGAATATTGTATCAAAGATTTTTATAAAAGTTATAATTTTTTTGATTAAAAAGTAACCAATTCTCTTTGTCGTTGTTCAAAAGTAACAGCTTTACTGTAACCAATTTTTTTAGCTAATTTTACAACTTTATCATACTTAAAGCCTACCTGTCCAATAGCATGAGCATCAGAAGAGAAAGTAATAGGAATCTCTAACTCATAAGCAACTTCAAGTAGCAATTGAGATGGGTAGACCTCTTTACAGGGTTTTCTTAGACCTGCTGAGTTGAGTTCTAGTACCATATTTGCTTTTTTTATAGCTTTAAGAGCAGGAGTAGCCAGTGAGCGAATATCTTTTTTAGGTAAAAAGTTAAAAACTTTAATGAGGTCAAAGTGTCCAACAATGTCAAAATAACCTGTTTTTGCCATTGCCTCTATGTTACAAAAATACTCTTGCCAAACATCATCAATATTGCGTTTTTCGTACTCTTTATTAAATTCAGGATTATCAAAACCCCATGTTCCTAAGAAGTGAACTGAACCAATAAGATAGTCAACTTTAGCATTAATAACACGTTGATCAATAAATCCTTTTAGGTAGTCAACCTCATATCCTAAGAGTATTTTTATCTTATCTTTATACTCTTTTTGAAGAGATTTAACATCATTTTCATAATCTTCCATCTCATCAAATCTAAGACGATACTGTTTATCAAAATCCATAGGAGCATGTTCTGAAAAGCCATAAATATCAATGTCAAGTTCAATGGCACGTTCAATATAGCTCTTCATTGAGCCTTTAGCATGGTTACATCTAGTTGTATGGTTGTGTAAATCTATTCTCATGGAGGCATTGTAACATAAAATTACAATGCTTAAGAAGTGTTAGATGTTTGAAGACAATCTAAATTTATCGAATTTTCGTAGTTTATTTTTTACAATAAATTTACGTAATTTACTTGGATAGTTACGAAGTTCACAGTAGTTTACTAAGTATTTAACTAATTCAAGAGGATTATCGGTAATATTTCTATGTTGTCTAAAGCTCTTGTATGCTCCTCTTCCAATAATAAGAAAGTAGTCATCAATAGCATCACTCAATGTTGCATACTTTTTTAGGTAGATAGCTTTCCCATTTCTTGTTTTTTTAGCCCTAATTCTAGGTTCGTTTTTATTATATGACCAGACACCAAAAATATTATTTGCCTCTTTAAAGAATCTTGATTCTCCCCATGCAGATTCAATGGCAGCTTGTGCAAGAACAATACTTGCAGGGTGTGTTTTTAGTCTATTTGCTAATTTCTTAATATCTTTAGTCTTATATTTTTTATATAAATTCTCTAAAAATGAATAGTCATCTTCTGACCATGCATTTTTAGGAGTATTTATTAAAGACAATACTCTCTCTCTCTTTAACTTTAAGTTGGCTTTCGAGATTAAAATTGCAGGTAGAATCATGTGAAAGAACTTCTGTTTCTTTTCTGATACTTGTAGATTTTTAAGAGAGATGGTGTTTGTGTAGTTGATAGGTTCAATGACTTTAGAGTTAAAAACTTTAATATCATCTGGAGTTTTAATTTTTTTGTTAACTGTAACGATTTTATCATCTTCAGTAACATCTAGCAGTAGCTCACTCTTTTGAGCATTTAGGCTCTTGGGCTCTAATGGTTTTGGAACATTATAACTTACAGTTTGAACATTATAATTATTTGCTTCCTTCTCTATCTTCTCTAAATAGGCATTATCTAATGCAAAAAGAGTTAATGAACAAGCAAGAAATGTTAAAAAATGTTTCTTCATGTTTTTTGTTTCCTTGTAAAAAAATTTCAGAATTATATCTTTTAAAGCTTAAAATAAAATAAAATATATACTTTTTATTATTTTTTTTCTACTGAAAGACTGAAATATCGACCTTTAGAGAGATTTTATTTTTTTAAAAAAAAATTATATAAAAAAATAAAATTGTGGAATTATATATAATTTTATTTTTTATCAAATTAATTGAATGATATATAATAAAAAATTTATAAAAAAAGTACTTACATTATATATAGCAATAGGAAATTCACATAAAATAACTAAAGACTAAAAGTATCTATATAAAATCTAATAGCTATAATATAAAAGAGTTATTTTTGTTTAAAAAAGTGTTTATAGTAATAAAGATTTAATTTTTAAAAGCTTATTAATTGATAAGAGAGAACTATTTTTAGAATTTTTTGCTATACTTACGAGCATAAAATTAAACAATTAGGAGAGTGTCATGGCACTATTTGATGAAGTAAAAGAGGTTGTAGTTGAACAACTAAGTGTAAATGCAGATGAGGTAAAAGAGGAGTCTAAGTTTGTAGAAGACCTTGGAGCAGATAGTTTGGATGTAGTAGAGTTAGTAATGGCACTTGAAGAGAAGTTTGATATTGAAATTCCAGATGAAGATGCTGAAAAGATTGCAACTGTTGCAGATGCAATTAAATTTATAGAAAATATTAAAGCATAATAGTAGGGGCAGACCAATGTGTCTGTCCTTTTTTATTTAAATAATATTTGAAACTACAAAATAGTAGTTTGATATATTTTTTAAAAAGTATACAGGAGACAAAGTTGAAAAGAGTTGTAGTTACTGGTTTAGGAATGATCAACAGTGTAGGGCAAGATAAAGAGAGTTCTTTTTCTGCCATTTTAAATGGTGAGTGTGGAATTAAAGAGATTGAACTTTTTGATGCTTCTAAGTTTTCTGTACGAATTGCTGGTGAAATTGTTGGTTTTGACCCGAGTGAAGTAATGGATGCTAAAGAGGTTAAAAAAGCAGACAGATTTATTCAACTTGGAATAAAAGCAGCACAAGAAGCAATAGAAGATGCAAATTTTTCTGAAGATATTGACAAAGAACGTTTTGGTATCTCTTCTGCTTCTGGAATTGGTGGTCTACCAAATATTGAGAAAAACTCTATTGTTTGTGAAAATAGAGGTCCTAGACGTATCTCTCCTTTCTTTATTCCATCATCATTGGTAAATATGCTTGGTGGATTTATCTCTATTGCACATGGTATTAAAGGTCCAAATCTTGCATCTGTTACAGCATGTGCAGCAGGTACTCATGCTATTGCTGAAGCTACTAAAACTATTATGCTTGATGGTGCAGATAGAATGCTAGTAGTAGGTGCAGAGTCTGCTATTTGTGGTGCTGGTATTGGTGGTTTTGCTGCGATGAAAGCACTTAGTACTAACAACGAAAATCCAAAAGAGGCTTCACGCCCATTTGATGCCAATAGAAATGGATTTGTAATGGGAGAGGGTGCAGCAGCACTTGTGTTAGAAGATTATGAATTAGCAAAAGCACGTGGAGCTAAAATATATGCAGAGGTTATAGGCTTTGGTGAGAGTGGAGATGCTAACCATATTACAACCCCTGTTGTAGATGGACCTCTTCGTGCTATGAAGGCTGCTTTAAAAATGGCAGGAGATGTTAAGATAGATTATATTAATGCACATGGTACTTCTACTCCTGCTAATGATAAAAATGAGACAGCTGCAATTAAAGAGTTATTTGGTGGAACTCAAAATTGTCCTCCTGTAAGTTCGATTAAGGGACAAATTGGTCACTGTTTAGGAGCTGCGGGTGCTATTGAGGCTGTTGTATCATTAATGGCAATGAGAGATGGAAAACTTCCTCCAACTATTAACTATACAACTCCAGATGAAGAGTGTGATTTAGATTATGTAACTGATGGAGTTAGAGATGCCCAAATCAATACGGTTATGAGTAACTCTTTTGGTTTTGGTGGAACTAATGGAGTAGTTATCTTCAAAAAAATATAAGGAAGTTGCATGGCAACCTATTTAGAGTTTGAAAAAAAAATTGAGCAGATTCAAGAAGATATTGATGGTGCTCGTGCAAAAAATGATGAATATGCTATAGAGGCTCATGAGAAAGAGCTAGAAAAAGAGGTGGAAAAGACTATGAAAGGTCTTTCAGACTATCAGAAACTGCAACTTGCACGTCACCCTGATAGACCGTATGCCCTAGATTATATTCGTTATATGATGACAGATGCTTATGAGATTCATGGAGATAGAGCCTTTCGTGATGACCCTGCTATTTTGTGCTATTTAGGTTATATTGACGGTCAAAAGACTTTAGTGATTGGTGAACAGAAAGGGCGTGGAACAAAACATAAGCTCAAAAGAAATTTTGGTATGCCAAATCCAGAGGGTTATAGAAAAGCTCTTAGAGCTGTTAGACTTGCAGAGAAGTTTAACATTCCCGTTCTAATGCTTATAGACACCCCAGGTGCTTACCCTGGTCTTGGTGCAGAAGAGCGTGGACAGAGTGAAGCAATTGCTAAAAACCTTTTTGAGTTTGCAAATATTAAAGTGCCAATGATTTCAGTAGTTATTGGAGAGGGTGGTTCTGGTGGTGCTTTAGCCATTGGTGTAGGAGATAAGTTAGCTATGATGCGTTACTCTGTATTTTCTGTTATCTCACCAGAGGGGTGTGCTGCAATTTTATGGAATGACCCTAAAAAAGTAGAACAGGCAGCAAAAGCTCTAAAGATTACACCAGAGGATCTGTTTGCTCATGGTTTGGTTGATGATATTTTAGATGAACCACTTATTGGAGCTCATAGAACAAAGCAAGAGTCTGCTATGGTTGTAAAGAACTATTTTTTAGAGAAAGTAAAAGAACTAAAAGAGCTTCCTGTCGAAGAGATGTTAGAGAAGCGTTATGAGCGTTTAATCTCTGTGGGTGCTTTTTCTGAATAGTAAAATTTCTGTAGGTTTAATTTTATTAAAATGTTGACAAAGGAACTCTTTTTTAATAAAAGTATAACTAAAAAAGACGCTCCTCCTCATAAAACTCAATATTTGAGAGTAGTATAAGATTTAAAATAGCTACATTAAGAGTTAGATAGATAGCTCCTATAAGGGCTATGCTAGAAAGTGTTGCATTAAAGAGTGCATAGTAGATATAATCATAAGGTAATAGTAGTTGAATAACTATAATATTGAACCATATAGAGAGAATAATAAGTATAGTATTTAAAAGATAAACACCTATCTTACTAATAAGATGAGGGTAAAGATAATGCATAGATGGGTAAAAAATCAAAAGAGTATCAATATTCCAAATTAACGTTGCAGTTACTATCCACCTTATATCATCTGAAGCAATCAATAGAAATATAGGAACAACTGTTAATGTAAGGATAGTTGTTATTAATAAAGATTTAAAAAAATGAAGTGACAAAACTATATCCTATATTTAATTATTTTTTAATACGCCTATTATAGGATATAAAATGTAAAGAATAGTTAAAAAAAGTATATATTTTAAAATTATTTACTAAATTTAAGAAAAAAATAAGCTTTTAAACTATTTTTAAGAACAGTTATTTATATAGAACCTAATTTTAGGTTCTATACTCTGCATTTATCTTAACATAGTCATAAGAGAGGTCACAACCATAAGAGGTGTAAGAACCATCTCCTAAACCTAAGTTACAAGTAACTTTAAATGAATCATTTTTCATAATCTTATAGGCTTTCTCTTCTCTCTCTTTATCTAACTCTCTCTGTTCATTTGAGTAGATAAGTAGGTTATCATAGTAAATGGTTAGTTTAGTGTCATCACACTCCACTCCAGAAGCTCCAATGGTTGAAGCAATTCGTCCCCAATTTGGGTCTTCTCCAAAGAGAGCAGTCTTTACAAGCAGTGAGTTAGAAAGTGCAATAGATACTCTTTTTGCCTCTTTATCAGAGATAGCTCCATTAACCTCGAATGCTACCAATTTATTTGCTCCCTCACCATCTTTTAATATCATCATGGCAAGTTCAAATGTAATCTTATTTAATACCTCTCTAAAAGCCTCTTTGTTGTAAGCATTAGATAGACCATTTGCTAAAAGCATAATGGTATCATTTGTAGAGGTATCTCCATCAACAGATATGCGATTAAATGAACCCTCTGTAGCCTCACTTAGTAGCTCCTCCATATCTGCTTTTGGAATCTTGGCATCGGTAGTTACAAAGCAAAGCATGGTTGCCATGGCAGGGTTTATCATACCTGCACCTTTACAGATAGCCCCAATGGTAAATGAGCCTCCATCATCTAGCTCAACTCTAAAGGCTAACTCTTTTTTAAATGAGTCAGTAGTCATAATTGCACGAGCCGTTTTGTCTGAATTTTTAGCATTAAAGTCAAACTTCTCAAAAGCAGAGCATATCTTCTCTTGGTTTAGACGGTAACCAATGACCCCTGTAGAGGACATAATAGGGTTTTGAACTTCATAATACTTTTTAAGTTCATTAAAGATACTCTCAATATCTTTAACCCCTTGCTCTCCTGTCATAGCATTGGCATTTTTTGCATTCATCAAAATAAAGTTAGTTTTAAAATCTTTAGGGTACTTTTGGTAGTGCTTAATTGGTGCAGCTTGAAACTTGTTAGATGTAAAACGTGCTGTTACATCACAAGGTACTTCTGAACAAATAAAAGCAACATCGCCGTCAATATCTGAACTACCTGAGTTTGCAGGATTTGTTTTCATTCCTACATTGACCCCATCGCAGTAGAATCCCTCTACATTGTTAAGTCCACCTTTTAGTAAAAATAGATTAAACATCTTTTATCTCCTATAGTTTTGCTGTTTATTATATAGTATATTGTAGGTTCGATTTTATCGAACAAATTAAAATTTGAGTAGTTAAAATAAGTGGAAGTTGGAAGTAGATATAACCCATTTTAGGGTTAAGAGTAAGAGGCGTTAACTATGCCTCTGTAGATTCAGCTGTAGCTTGTGCAGCTTTTTTTCTCATTGTTCTAAGAGTAGAAGCAGCTACTTTGATTCTCTTTGTTGTTCCATCTTCTAATGTAATCTTAACACTCCTTAAGTTAGGAAGTTGCCTTCTCTTTGTTTTGTTGTTTGCGTGAGATACATTATTCCCAACGAGTGGACCTTTTCCAGTTACGTCACATCTTCTTGCCATGATAATACCTTTGTAGTTAATAGTGTTTATGAAGCATAAATAATAAGGCTCATAAAAAAGTTTTGCAATTATAGGGAAATGAATCTTAAAAGTTGTTGTTTTTTAGTTAAGTAGATGATTTAGTTTAATAAGCTATAATAAACCCATGAAAACAATATTTTTTTATATAATAGTAATCACTTGTACTGTACTTCTTTTTTTATTTACAGCGTCAACTACTATGGAGTATACAGCAATTCTAATTTTAAAAATCACAAAAATTTAGCTATAATACAAACCAACAAATAAAAACAGAAAATCAGAGCATGAATAAGAAAATATTTAAAAATTTTAAAGATGTAATTAAAAAAAAGTA
>JALVXC010000019.1 GCA_027038275.1 Campylobacteraceae bacterium
TATGTGAATCTATAATTAAAATTATAAATATTTTTTTAAAAACTAAGTCCTCTTTTACTCATTTTTGACTATATTTCATTTCAAAAAAAGGTTACTCTTATGTCTAAACTATTTTCTCTATATAAAAATCTATTTCACAATGAAAAACTAAATATTCCTGCTCTATTTTTTTTAGGGCTTGGAGTCTTTGGATTAGTTGTTATTCTTAGTAGTTTTATTAGCGACTTTCTACTCTTTCCATTTGTTTTAGTTGGTACTTTAGCTAGTTTTTTTGCTGTATGGTATCTAAATATTTTAGGCTCTTTAACAGAACAGGTTGAGAAACTTGAAACAACTGTAGAGAACTTAAAAAAAAATAATGATACTCTCCACAATGAACTCTTAGCATTAAAGTCTTTACGTGAAAACTTAAAAAACTATGCCCAAGAGAATAAAAAAGATTTTTCAAAAGTCCTAAGTGATATTAATAGTAGCTTTAATAGACTAGAAAATATTACTAAAGAGAATGAAAAGGTACTTATTGCAAGAGTGGCACAAGATTTAGAGTTTTTAGACTCCAAATCAGGAATGAGACCAGAGGAGTATGAACGATTTATAAATAGAATTCCAAATAACCTCAAAAAACGATTTGAAGAGCTAGGGTACAACTCTTTTGAGAAAGTTGCAGGAGAAAACAAGATAGTTGACTATAAAGAGATAAAAAAGATTGTTGAGTCATTAGTAGCATAAAGCATACTAAACCAAATCATAGCCACAAATAGCTAAAATAGCTTAAAAATTAACTTTAAGGTCAGTACAAATGATATTAACTCTTCTACTTCTTCTAACTATTCTATTTATATCTATAGAGGCACAAAAGTATCTTAAAATCCCCTCACCTATTACGCTTATTGGGCTAAGTTATACTTTTTACTACTTTTTCCCAAATATGGTACTCTTTTCAAGTGAGAGCTTTGCAGAGTTGGTTCTGTTTTTAATTCCTATACTAATTGCCTCCGATGCACTTCAACTTAAACTTGAAGATTTAAAGAAAAATGCACTAAGTCTTACCTATTTAGCCCTTATCTCTGTAGCACTTTCAGTTGGGTTGGGTATTTTGTCGGCAAATATCTTTTTTTCAGACTATAACTTAAGTACAGGGGCAATTATTGCTCTATTTGCTATGGTATTAGCAACTGACCCTGTCTCAGTAGTTGCAGTATTTTCTAGCTTTAAAGTACCACATAAGTTAGCCATTTTAGCAGAGGGTGAGTCACTCTTTAATGATGCTACAGCGTTGATTATCTTTGTCTTTATTGCAATTCCTATGATGAATGGAGTTGATGTTGGGGCTTTAGATATTGCTGTTATCTCTGTTAAGGTTATTGTTTTCTCTATTGTTATTGGGCTTATTGTTGGCTACTTAGGGGTTATTTTAATGCGTCTTACTGCTGACCCTATGAGTGAGTTGGTTCTCATTTTACTTACAGCCTATGGTGCATTTGAGGTGGCAGAACACTTCCATATGGCTGGGTTATTGTCTGTTATTGTGGCAATTATTACGCTCAATACCATTACTCAAAAATCATTTGATGAGACCCAAAAGAGAGTTAAAAAGGCTAGAAATATTGTAAATCGTGCTAACAAAAGCAAAAAGGTCTTCTCAACAGGTTTTATAAGTGGTATAACAAGGAAACTAAGTAGTGATGTCTCTAGCATTGAACGCCATAAACAGAACCTTAACTATGTAGCTGTTTTAGCACTTTTGGCAAACACCTTTTTGTTTATGTCTATGGCTAGTATTGTCCATATTGATGAGCTTTTAGAGTACAAAAAAGAGATTTTACTAATGTTTTTAGTCACTACTCTTATTCGTGCCTTTATGATGGGAACTTTCGGGTTTATCTCTAATCGTACTAAAAAGATGACCGATATTGGTCTACGTTGGTGGTCTGTACTTCTCTTTGCAGGGATTAAAGGGGGTCTCTCTATTGTAATGCTTCAAATGCTTCCAGAGCATTTTGAGTACCGTGCTATGTTTGATGCAATAGTCATAGGAACTATTTTGCTCTCTACTTTTGTTTATGCTTTTGTTTTAGTTGGGATTATTGTTTTTAATAAGAAAGCATTTGAAGATGAAGTGGCTCATGAGGTGCATTAAATAGAAAACTATAGGTGTGTCCATATTACACCTACAACCCGTTAATTCATTTTTTGCTATAATCATCTTCATATTATAGCTAGGGGAATCTATGCAACTTTTTCAAAACTCTGTATTAAAATATCATCTTACTTCACTAAACAAAGAGCCTATTGCTAAGGCTTTTCAAATCTATAAACAAGACTTTTTACCCAAAATAGAAAATATCAAAAAGTCAAAAGAGGAGCAGTATCAGTATGGTTTTTTAGATGACCTTTTTGTAAAGGTTTTAGGCTACACTCTAAATCCTGCACCCAACTACGACCTAACAACAGAACAAAAAAACTTAACCGATAGCAAAAAAGCAGATGGTGCTGTACTAAAAGATGGAGATGTAATAGCAGTCATAGAGCTAAAGTCTACAAAGACAAAATCTATGGACAAAATAGTCAATCAAGCCTTTAACTACAAAAACAACCACCCAACGTGTAAATATGTCATCACCTCAAATTTTGAAAAGCTCCGTTTTTATATAGAGCATTCCGATAAATATGAAGAGTTTAATCTGTTTAGTTTAGATGAGGAGAGATTTACCCTTTTTTATGCTCTTCTAAACAGAGAGAGTATATTTAGTGATACTCCTCTAAGACTAAAGCAGGACTCTAAACTACAAGAGGAGAAGATATCGAATGAGCTTTATAAAAAATATGCAGGGTTAAGGGTTTCTCTTTTTGAAAATCTCATAAAAAACAACCCACAAATAGACAAACTAACTCTTCTTGAAAAGACTCAAAAGCTACTTGATAGGTTAGTTTTTATCTTTTTTGCAGAAGACAGAGGCATACTCCCTACCAATACTATTAAAGCTATTGTTGACAGATATAAAGATGACATAGAGAGCAGAGAGCTTTACCACTTCTATAAGATATATTTCAATGCAATCAACAAGGGAAATGCTAAACTAGGCATAGACGCATACAATGGTGGTCTTTTTGCTACTGATGAGCTTCTTGATACTCTTGTAATTGACGATAATATTTTAGAAGAGTCTCCACTCTCTTTAAGTGCCTATGATTTTAACTCAGATATTGATGTAAATATTTTAGGGCATATCTTTGAAAACTCTCTAAATGATATAGAGGAGATAAAAGCAAAAATAGAGAATGAAGATTTTGATGCCAAAAAATCAAAGCGTAAAAAAGATGGTGTCTTTTATACTCCTGAATATATTACAAAGTACATTGTAGACAACACATTAGGCAAACTCTGTCAAGCCAAAAAAGATGAGCTAGGATTAAGCAATATAGAGATAAAAGTTCCCAAAAACCCTAAAAGGTTAAACAAAAAAGAGAGAGAACAAAGAAGAGCTTTAGATGACTATAGAGAGTACCTATTACAACTAAAAATCCTAGACCCTGCTTGTGGAAGTGGAGCTTTTTTAAACCAAGCGTTAAATTATCTCTTAGCAGAGCATGAGTTTATAGATGAGAGCATTAAGACTTTAGAGGGTGGAGGACTTGGACTTTATGATGTCCGAAAAGGTATTTTAGAAAACAATCTATATGGGGTAGATATAAATGCCGAAGCTGTAGAGATAGCAAAACTTAGTTTGTGGCTTAGAACAGTTGAAAAGGGTCGGAAATTGGACTCTTTGGCTGAAAAAATCAAAGTTGGTAATTCGCTTATAGATGATAGCTCGGTGGTTGATAATGCTTTTGTTTGGGAAGAGGAGTTTCCAGAGGTTTTTGAGCAGGGTGGATTTACTAAAGAAACCTCGGCTTCGCCGAACGCATTTGCTGGTTTTGATGTTGTTATTGGGAATCCTCCGTATGTTAGAAATACTTCATTAAGAGTAAATGATAAAAATTTTTATAATAAAAAATATTTTGTTGCTGATAAACAATATGATTTGTATATTTTATTTAATGAATTATCATTAAAAATTACAAAAAATAATGGGATAATTGGATTTATACAACCTAATAAATTTTTATCTTCTGATTATGGATTAAAGACTTTAAACTTAATTTGGAAAAATTCCAATATTATCTTTATTAAAAATGTTTCTTTAGATAATACATTTATAGATGCTTCTGTTTATCCTTATATTTTTATATTCCAAAAAAATAGTTTTAATTTAGATATTAGCATAGAAGAAAAAACTATATTTGATATATGCAATAAAGATAGTCTAATTGGATTTGAAGAACAGTTAAAAGCTTTTAATATTATAAAAAAAGTAAAACAGTCTTCTATTAAACTAGAAACTCTATTAGATTTTATAAAGAGAGGTATTCCAAACAATAAATTAATATTTACAAATAAAGGTAAATACAAAGCAGTACGTTCTACAGATTTATCTTATTCTTATTCTTTAATAAATCCATCAGAAAGAATCGAATACAAAGATCTCACTCCACGACACCACCCAAATTACACTTTAAAAAAGAGTTTTCAAGCAAATAAATCAAAGTTAAAAACTCTTTTTTCTTAATGGAAACATTGACTAAAACATTTTTTAATAACTCTAAGCCA
>JALVXC010000020.1 GCA_027038275.1 Campylobacteraceae bacterium
AATACTGATGATAAATTAATGATAGTTAGTGCTGGTATTTGGAATCTATTAATAGCTTAGAGAGTATGAATTGATATAGATATATGCTTTTTTAGGTGAAAAATTTAATTCGCAACTTCTCTAATATTAAAAAAGAGGAACTTTTGGAGTATATGAAAAATAAGAAAGATGAGAGTTAATATACTTTTGTCTTTCCTTATATGCCTCTTCTTAATGCCACAAATTATTAGATTTGGTTTTGACGGTGCATTAGGAAATACACCCCACAATATGTTGAGTAATAGTCTGCTCAATACTCTCAATACTATCTGTAGCGTCTATAAGCAGATGAGGTAACTCTAGCTTCTCTAAACTCTCTTTCATATAGTTTTGCACAGAGATTAAATACTCCAATCCACGCAACTCAATACCATCTAACTCTTTCTCTCCTAAACGCTCTTTTAGTGTCTCCATATTTGTAATAAAAAGAACAATAAGGTCAGGAAAATGCTCCTCTAGTGCAAATCTGTTGAGTTCTACTAGATGTTCAAAATCAAACTCACCATTTGCAAGGGCGTAACCAATTCCAGAGAGGAAGCCTCTGTCGGAGAGAATTAATTTATCTTGATTTGGTTTAATGACTTGGGAGTAGTGTTCAGCTCTGTCGGCTAAAAAGAGGAGCAGTTCTGCTCTTTTTGATGTGAGTGAATCTTGGAGTAGAATCTCTCTAGCCTTAATACCAAATGGAGTTCCCCCAGGCTCTTTTGTTACGACTACATTCTCAAACTTCTGAGCTATTCGCTCTATCTGTGTGCTTTTTCCACAGGTGTCAATGCCTTCAAATAGTATATACATTTACTTTTTACCTTTTGATTTTATCTCATTTAAAATAGATTTTGGAACTAAGTGGTCAATCTCTCCACCAAACTTTAAAATAGCTCTAACTACCGATGAGGAGATAAAGGAGTAGTCTAGTTTTGGCATAAGATAGATGGTCTCTATCTCTTTTTTAAGTGAAACATTGGCATACCCCATTTGCTGTTCATACTCAAAATCGGTAGATGAACGAATCCCTCTTATAATAATATTGGCATTAAGCTCCGTTGAGAGGTCAACTAGCAGTGAATGAAACTTTATCACTTCTATATTTTTAAGATGAGCTGTTGCCTTCTCTATCATACTTATTCTCTCTTCAATAGAAAAGAGAGGATTTTTGTCAGGATTGTTTCCAATAGCTACAATGATTTGGTCAAACATATTGGCTGAACGCTTAATAATATCTAAATGACCAAGTGTAAGAGGGTCAAAAGTTCCAGGGTAGATTGCTTTTCTATTTTTGTTCATCTAGTTCCATCGCTTATATAGGTTGTTCTCTATGCCTAAAACATCGTACCACTTTCCAATAATAAACCGTTCCATCTCTTCAATAGTTTGCGACTCTGAGTAAAAACCCATAACAGGAGGGGCAATAATTACACCTAGTTTAGCCAACTTTTCCATATTTTCTAACGCAATAGCAGAGAAAGGAAGTTCTCTAGGAGCAAGAAGTAGCTTTTTCTGCTCTTTAAGTGCTACAGAGGCTGTTCTTGTTACTAAATTGTCTGCAATCCCACACGCAATTTTAGCTAGTGAGTTCATACTACATGGAATAACAACAGTTATATCTACTTGAAAAGAGCCTGAAGCAATAGATGAAGCGATATTGGAGTTATCATGAAAGACAATATTTGAGTTTTCAAAATGGTTAACGGTTAAAGCATTGTTTGAAGTAATAAGATGTACCTCTATATCTTTTGGAAGATACTCAATGAACTTTTTTCCAAGCTCTATGCCTGAAGCACCTGTAATGGCTACAACTAATTTCATACTGTTCCTGTGGTGGTATATTTATATTAAGAAGTATATCAAAAAAATATATATTAATATGTAAAATATGTGGGAAAAGTTATAAGAGGTGGTACCACAGGTCGGATTCGAACCGACACGCCCGAAGGCAGAAGATTTTGAGTCTACCAAGTCTACCAGTTCCATCACTGTGGCACAATCCAATATGAAATTGGAGTGCAAGTATACAGTGATGAAGCTTAAATAATTGTTAATTACGCTACTGCGTCTTTTAAAGATTTTCCAACTTTGAATTTAACTGCTTTTCTAGCAGGAATTTGAACAGTTTTACCTGTAAGTGGAACTCTTGCTTCTCTTGCGGCTCTCTCTACTGTTGAGAATGAACCAAAACCAATAAAACTTACAGTTTTACCCTCTTTTAGTGCATCTGTAATTGTCTCCAATATTGCATTTAGTGCTTCATTTGCATCTTTTTTAGATAAACCCGACTTCTCTGATACTACATCAATAAATTCTGCTTTTCTCATTAAATCATCCTTTGTAAAATATTTATACTCAATTCTACAATTTTTTTTTTAAAATAACAAGGAATTTCTAAAAATTGTGTTAAAAATGGTTTAAAATACGTTAGTTTTGGGATTTTTATTTAAAATGATGTTATAATTTTTCAAATATTTTAGGAGTTTTAG
The DNA here is from genome assembly GCA_027038275.1 of Campylobacteraceae bacterium. GTDB lineage: Bacteria > Campylobacterota > Campylobacteria > Campylobacterales > Sulfurovaceae > UBA1140. Next base: position 2,514 of record JALVXC010000020.1, read on the forward strand.
TGCATATTTTTATATTAGTATTTATGATAATCTTTGTATATGGGTCTTTTTCTACTATTTTTCATTCAACAGAGATGGTAGGTAAAATAGGTCAAACTTTTGGAGAAGGAAATATTGAACTCTTTGGTTACTTAGCTTATCTCAATCTGCTTATGTTGCTATTTCCTCTATATAAAATCTATAAAAATGAAAATCTATTGAAAGATGTAGAGTTTCATACAGGTTGGGTACTTCTCTTTGTCTCTGCTCTTCTCTTTCAAGCTTTGGTTGTTAATATTTATCAGGTTGGGGCAATTTCATTAAGCTTATATGATTTTATAAATCCATATATTGGTAAAGCAGGAATGTGGCTTTTATGGATTTTATCAACTTTGGTTGCGTTTATATTGATATTAAATGATATTCCAGATGTGAAAAGTAGCATGAAGTTTATTATGAAGTATGTTGACATTTTTGTAAATAAAATCAAATTATTTTGGAATAAAATTGAAAATCCATTTTTTGATAGAAAAAGTACAGAGAGCATGACAACAATTGTTGCACAGAGACGAGCAAGAAAAAGTAGCAGTGTAGATAAAACACAAGTTGTAAAGCAAAAAAGACCTAAAAAAATTTCTCATAAGAAAAAAACGGTTAAAAAGAAAAAAGCTGTTCAATCCAGACCTGTACTTGAGGAGCGTCCTATTGAAGAGATTGGGAATTTAACCATTGAACCACTACAATCTAGGGTAGAAAAAAAGGAGTCTAAGGTAGAGAAGAAGATATTACCTGTTGAGCCTATTTCCCTACCTGATGAGGAGTCATTACTAGACAAAAGTACTTCTAAAGATAGTGAAACAACAGTTAAGATTATTGATGAGTTAGAAGAGAATCGTGCATTGATGGAGCAACTTGAAAAGGGGGAGATTGAAGAGCCTGAAGATTTCATTTTACCATATTTAGAGTTTTTAGAAGAGCCTCCAACAGTTTCAAGAAAAATTAATGAAGAGGAGATTGACCGTAAAGTACATGAACTCCTTGATAAATTGGGACAGTTTAAAATTACAGGTGAAGTGATGGATATCTACTCTGGACCACTTGTTACTACTTTTGAGTTTAAACCAGCTGCCAATGTTAAAGTCTCTAAAATTTTAAACTTGCAAGATGACCTTGCCATGGCACTAAGAGCAGAGACCATTCGTATTCAAGCTCCAATTCCTGGACGAGATGTAATAGGAATAGAGATACCAAATGACAGTTTTGATACCATTTACTTACGAGACATTTTAGAGAGTGAACTTTTTCAGACTTCTAAGTCACCTCTTACTATTGCATTGGGTAAAGATATTGTTGGTAATCCATTTGTAACAGACCTTAAAAAGTTGCCTCACTTGCTGATTGCAGGAACTACAGGTTCTGGTAAATCTGTAGGTATTAACGCCATGATTTTATCATTACTATATAGAAATGACCCTGACTCACTCAAACTTATGTTGATTGACCCTAAGATGTTGGAGTTTTCTATCTATAATGATATTCCACATCTTATTACTCCTGTTATTACAGATGCTGCAAAAGCGATAGCTGCTTTAGCCAATATGGTAGGTGAGATGGAGCGTCGCTATAAGTTAATGGCAGAGAGTCGTACTAAAAATATTGACAACTATAATGAAAAGGCAAAAAAGAAGGGTATTGACCCTATGCCATTTATTGTTGTAATTATTGATGAGTTGGCTGACCTTATGATGAATGGTGGTAAAGACGTTGAGTACTCCATAGCAAGATTAGCACAGATGGCTAGAGCAGCTGGTATTCACCTTATAGTTGCAACACAGAGACCAAGTGTCGATGTTGTTACAGGTCTTATTAAAGCAAACTTACCATCAAGACTCTCTTACAGAGTAGGGCAACGAATTGACTCAAAGGTCATTTTAGATGCACTAGGAGCTGACACTCTACTTGGAAAGGGAGATGCTCTCTTTACTCCTCCAGGGACTAATGGTTTAGTGCGTATACATGCTCCATGGAACTCTGAGGAAGAGATTGAGGAGATTGTAGAGTTTTTAAAAGAGCAGAGAGCTCCTGACTATGATGAACGATATTTAGTTCAAGATGGTTCTGATGCAAAAGTAGGAGTTGGTATACAAGGTGAGTTAGATGAGTTGTATGAAGAGGCAAAGCAGATTGTTTTAAATGACCAAAAGACCTCTATATCTTATCTGCAACGAAAACTTCAAATTGGTTATAATCGTTCAGCAAATATTATTGAACAGCTTCAAGAGATGGGGGTTCTTTCAGCTCCTAACAATAAGGGGCAGAGAGAGATTTTGCTTTAATTTAGGAAACGCACCCTATGCTAACTCTTTAAATAAAGGTTTATATCTCTCTTCAATCTCATCTAAAGCTTCTGAAGCCACTTCAAGACGTTCAAACAACTCATCAATCTCTGATTGAAGCTTTCCAATAGTTTGAGAAGCCTCTATCATTGCAGAGTTATCACCACTCTCAGAGGCTTTCATTAACTTCTCATTTTCTGCCTCTAGCTCCTCTTCAAGCTCCATAATCTTCTCTTCGCAGAACTCTAACTCTTTTTTATGTGGTGCATTCTCTTTGCTTCGTGCCTGAATGAGTGCCGAGCGTTGCTTTTTGATTTCAGCTCTACTTAGTTTAGGTTTTTGTGACTGTTTAGGTTTATTCTCAACTACTCCACCTTCCTCTTCCCAACCTATCTTTTCTAAAAACTCATCGTAAGTTCCATCAAAATACTCAGCCCCACCTTTATGAAAGATAACCAAAGCATCTGCTAAACGACGTAGAAGCATCTCAGAGTGAGTAACCATAATGGTTGAGCCTTTAAACTTCTCTATAGCTGTGCATAGAGAGTCAATAGAGTACATATCTAGGTGGTTGGTAGGCTCATCTAGTAGAAGTAGGTTAGCCTCAGTAGCTATAATCTTTCCTAACATAACACGGCTACGCTCTCCACCTGAAAGAACAGAGATTTTTTTGTCGGCTAACTCTCCACTAAACATCATTGTTCCACAGATACTTCGTGTTTGAGCAATGCCAAGCTTTAGACTTACTGATGAAATCTCATCTATAATAGAGTTGTTAGGATTTAGTCGTTCAATATTTGTCTGTCCAAAGTGAGCCATAGCTGTAGATGGGTGAAATTTTAGTTCACCCTCTTGTGCTTTTAACTCTCCAGAGATGACATTTAGCAGAGTAGATTTTCCTTTACCGTTTTTACCAATAATAGCTAAGGTTTTTCCATTCTCTAGGGCAAAAGAGAGATTTTCAAAGAGCTTCTCATCTTCTTTATAGCCAAATGCCAACTTTTCAACTCTTAAATTAATTTTTGCAGGGGTCTCTTTGTAGTTAAAGTTAAAAGCAAGATTGCTCTCACTCTCTAAACCCTCCATCTCTTCCATCTTATCAAGAATCTTCTGTTTTGACTGTGCTAGGGCAGCTGTAGAGGCTCTTGCTTTGTTTTTTGCTACAAACTCCTCTAACTCTTTACGCTTTTTCTCTTGATTTTGGCGTGTCTTCTCATAAGTCTCATCACTTAGGGCTAAGGTCTCATCATACTTTTTAGTATTACCTTGAATAATACGTAGAGATTTACGCCCAATCCCCATAGTATGAGTAGTAACAGAGTCCATAAACTCACGGTCATGAGTAATTAAAATTACTTCTCCTTCAAAAGCGCGTATAAATTGTTTTAGCCAACGCAAGGAGAGTAGGTCAAGGTAGTTTGTAGGCTCATCTAGTAGGAGCATATTTGGTTCAGTTGCTAAGAGCTTTGCTAAGTTAATACGAATCTGATATCCACCTGAAAAGCTCATTGGGTCTTTCTCTAAATCTTCATTTGTAAAGCCTAGTCCAAATAGTATCTTCTCTATTTTATAGAAGTTATACTGCTCATCTTCACTTAGAACTAAAGAACACTCCTCTCTTACGGTAGGTTTAGTAAAGACTAAGTGTTGACGTAGTGTACCTATTTTATAGTTTTTAGGAATCAAGACCTCACCACTGTCGTGACTCTCTTCACCTAATATAATTTTGAAAAGTGTAGATTTTCCTGAGCCATTTCGCCCAATAAGACCTATTTTTTGATTGGCATTCATCTTTAGGTTAATGTTTTTAAAAAGGGTTTGTTCACCGAAGCTTTTTGAGAGATTAGTTAGTTGTATCATTATGTTCCATTGTTGAAGATATGATGAAATTATATATTACGTCGGCTGAACCGACGCATAAAGGAGATTTTTTGAGAGGTCTATTTTTTATCTTTTATAACTACTTTAGCATACATACCAGGGAAGATATTTTTGTCTCCTCTATCAAAAGTTATACGCATCTGAATTTTATGGGTCATTGGATTGGCCGCAGGTACAATAGCTTTAATAGTTCCAACAGTACTATATTTAATAGAAGGGATTTTAACTACAAGCTTTTGCCCAACAGAGACTTTTGAGATAATGCTTTCAGAAACAGAGACATGAACCTCTAAATCTTCTGTATCAACCATCATAATAGTAAGCATACCAGGCATAATCATATCACCAACTTTAATGTTTCTTCTAACAATTACACCATCTGAAGGGGCTTTCATCTTAAGATAGTTAAATAGACTAGCCATCTGTCTAGCTTTTATATTTGCCTGTTCTACCATAACTTGAGCTGAATCTAACATCGCTTTAACATTTTCAGCTTGAGAGGTTAGGTCATCTAAATCTCCTATGACTGAATTGGTTTTTTTTTCTAAACGTTTTCTTTTTTTATTTATATTTTCTAAACGCTTTCTCCAAAACTCAACTACAATCTTTGACTGCTCTAGCATTAAGTCAGCTTGTGACTTCATAATATCAAATTCGGCAGATTCCATTTCGTATAGTACATCTTCCCGTTTTACATGGTCTCCAACTTTTACATTTACTTTTTTGACATAGCCCATATAGCGACTACCTATCATCTTTTGACCATCTGAGACAACTGTCCCTGTTACTATAATATCCTCAGCATGTAGCAATGATATTATGAGTAAAAATGCTATAACTAAACCTTTTCTCATAGGTATCTCCTTTCTTCTAATTGATTACCATTTACGTATTTGAATATGACATTTTAAGCACTGTTGTGTAATTTTACTATATGCTTGTAGAGCTTGTACTGGGTCACCATCTGCAAAACGCTCCTCTATATCTTCTGCTTTTTGTTTAATCTTTTTTTTGATTTTATTGCTCATCTTTATATTGTTATTGAACCACTTTTCATAGATATCTTTAGTATTTATCTCTGAGTCTGTAGGTACAACTTTAACAATAGTCTCTTTAAGAGTCTTTACACCATCTTTAACAATATCAACATTATTATAGAAGAATCCTGTTTGAATATCTTGCATCGCTTGTGCCATCTTTTGCATATCTAAAACTCTTTGAGCTTGTGTATAGGCATTAAGAGAGGTAGTTGCCATCATAAAAGCTGGTATTAGTAGAAGTTTTTTCATTTTTCTATTCCTTTAGTTTAAACTTATGAATTATTATAACGGATTATTTTGAATATAGAATCTTTTTTACTATTTTTATTATAGATAAATTACATTTAGTTACTAAATAACTTTTATAAAAATGATATATTATTATTACTATTGTTTAAGTATTATTTTAAATATAAGTTGATATGATAGCAATATCACAATTAAAGGATTTAACTTATGAAAAAAATCATAATCTTAAGTGCAACAACTGCTCTATTATTAACTACGGCTTCGGCTGATTTCTCTTTTGGAGATATGTTTAAAGATATGAAAGAGGCTGCAACATCTATGAGTAAAGATATGAAAGATTCAGTTTCTTCAATGAAAGATGGTGCAGTGGAGACATCAAAATCGGCAGAGAGAACTGTTTCTAACGTAAGTTCAGATGTAAAAGATTCATCTGTAAAGGTATCTGATGATTTAAAGACAGCAGAGGTTTCAACATCTAAAGATACAAGAGATTCAGCAGTAGAGTTAGCAGAAGATACAAAAGATTCTGTAACAAATACTACTAAAGACCTTAAAGACTCAACAACAATCGCATCAAAAGATATGAAAGATTCAGCAGTTGCTGTATCTAAAGATGTAAATGATGCTACAAAATCAGTTTCATCTGATACAAAAGATAGTGTAAAGACTGTTTCAGATAATGCTAACGATTCAACAAAAACAGCTACTACAGAGGCATCATCAACAGCAAAAGAGGCTTCTGATGATGCTTCAAAATCAGTAAAAACTGTTTCAGACAATGCTAATGATTCAGCAAAAACAGCTTCAACAGAGGCATCTGAAGCTACAAAAGATAATAAATAGTTCTCTTAAACTTTCTAAATACTTGGGTTACTTTTGTAGCCCAAGCTTCTCTACTTATTTTAGTGCTATATTAAGTTGTATTAAATATATGTGACAGTAAAATTTTCAGAAATTTTAAAAACAAGGATTTTCAATGAAAAAAATTATGCTAATTTCTGGAATTGTGGCAATAACACTAACAACAGCTTCAGCTGATTTCTCTTTTGCTAAGATGTATGAGGAGTTAAAAGCAGTAGCAGAGGCAACAGATGTTAACGTCTCTCATGTAAATGAATCTAACTCTACAAATAGTACAACAGTTGTAGAGAGTAACTCTACTGATATAAATAGTTCTAAGAGTGAAATCTCTTTAGATGTAAATGTTTCTGATGAGAACAATAGTCAAACTTCTACTAAATAGTATAAGTAAATTTTATTTTCTTCTATTAAAAAGCTACTAAAGGAGGTCACCTTTAGTAGCTTTTTAACTCTCTACCTTCAAAAATATTCAATCAAAATATATTTAAAGATAAAAAAATGTTATTATTAATATTAATAATAAAAGAGGAGTTATCTATGAAAAAAGTTTTATTGCTTTCTTCAATATCGCTATTTTTACCAAATAGTATTTTTGCTGAGTCAAACACTTCTAGTGTGATTAATATTAATATACCTGAAGTTCCAACAGTTCCAAAGCTAGAAGTACACTATACCAATACAAAAGAGCAAGTTAGCAGTGATAGAGCTATTAAGTTTTCAAAGAGAGTGCCACCTAACTATATTACTAGTGAAGAGCGTTATGGAAAAGGTGGTGTAGGTGCATCTCTATCTCACTCAAAAGCAATGGTAGGAGATGTTGATAAAGGGCGTATCTCTGCTTATCTAAGAGTTGATTTAATAGATGTAGAGAAGGCAAAAGCAAAACTAAAAAATGCAGGATTTGAGGTTTTAGCTACTACCCCATTAGATGATAGTGGAGAGCTTATATCTATTGTTTTTACTAATAAGGCATTAAAAAAGATGGCTTCTAAAAAAGGAAGAGGTTATTTAGGAACGCTACGTCTGCTTATAGATAAAAAAAATAAGCAGATAAGCATTACCAATCCTCTATATTTAGCAAAAGCATTCTTGCAAGATGAATTTAATGAAAAAGAGGCAAAAACAGTTCTAAAGGCTTTAGATAAAGAGTTCAAAGGTGCTAAAAACTCATTAGATAAGTTAAAGTTTCAAGCACTACCAAATTATAATTTTATGAAAGGTATGCCTCACTTTAGTGACCAAATGGTAGTAGCTAAAGGTAAAGAGCTAAAAGCTAAAGCAGTTAAAAATAAGAATGTTGCTTTTGTATTGGACCTTCCAAATGGTTCAACACTTATTGGTGTAAAACTAGGTAAAAAGGCAAATGTTTTTCCTAAAAGAATTGGTACAAACAATGCAGGTATGTTACCTTATCCAGTTTTAATAGAAGATGGTGAAGCAAAGATTCTTGACCCTAAATACTATTTGGCATTAATGTATCCTGAACTAAAGATTGAAGGATTTATGACAATAGCTATGATACCAAGAGCCATTAAAAATGATTGTAAAAAGATTTTTAAGTAGGCTCTTTTAGAGTCTCAATATAACCGAGTTTATTCATCTACAGGGGTAAACTCATGCTCTGCACATTTTACTTCGGCAATTTCACACTTCTTTTTATAAAAATCTAAATATTCATTTTTAGCTTGTTTTAGTGCTTTTTTTAATTTGTCACTTTTTGTAGCAGTTCCATCATCTTTTTGCCAGACCATAACTTGATGTTTTGCATCATCAATAACAATTTTTAAAATATCTCCATCTAGTTTAACATCAATATTGTCTTGAATAGCAATTTTAGATTTACCATTGTCATCATATATTACCTTTTGTACAAACTTTCCATCTTTTTTAAAGAAGATACCTAGATAAGTCTCGGCAAGACCATTTATAACCGTTACATAGTAGTATCCATAGTTATCAACATCTAACTCTTCAATAACCAAATAGCCTTCATTAACTTCTTGATGGATAGCCTCATTGCTATAGAGACCACGTTGAAGATAGTATTCACCAACAATAGTATTCTCAGGTACAATTTTTAAATCATCAATATCTGTTGTTTGTTCAGTTGTTGGTAGACTAGAAGTAGGAGTAACATTACTTTGAGTAGGAGGTACTATAGCACTATTATTACATGCTGTAGTAAATATTAAGGTGAAAAGAAGTAAAAATATATATGGCATATTTATCCTTGTATTAAATTTATTTACTTATTTTATCATATAAAAGATAATAGTAATTTAATGAGGAGGAAATAAAAAGCTATTGCATAACAATTATTAACATTTACTTTTTTCAATAAATTATTATTTATTAAATAAATTATATTTAGTTAATCTTTTAAAAACATATTAACCTATTTGATTAATATTAATTTAATATTAAAGATACTTAACCTATAATAATCCTACCTATAAGATTTTATAAAGGCTATTAAGAAAATATTTAATTAATATAATAAGGATATATTGTGAAATTAAGAGAGGTTGCAGAAGTAATTAAGGGTGCTTATCTTTTAGAAGGTAAAGCAAATGAAGATAAGAGACAATATCAAGAACTTAGTATGATTTCGTTAGAACCAATTTCATTTTTAGATGAGAGAAAAATAATTATGGTTAACTCTAGTACAGAAGTATCTAGTAAACAGTTAACAAAGGAAGGAGATATTGTTGTTAGTCTATATTTTCCAATGATTGCTTGTTATGTGGAAAAGGGTCAAGAGGGGTATGTTGTACCTCACTATATGGCAATTATACGCATGAAGCCTTATGTTAAGATAGATAGTCGTTTTATTGTTCATTTTATCAACTCTACACGTGGAAGAAGAGCTTTGCAAAAGGTTTCAAAAGGACTAAGTTTGAGCCGTCCTACATCTCTTCCCTTGGTAGCATTAAATGAGGTAGAGTTATTATCTGAAACAGATAGAGTAATGGATAGATTTTAAAAAGAAAACTTTTTAAGTTTTCTTTTTCTTATTGGGTTATATTTTGCTCTTAATAAAGTTTTCCATATCTTCAACAATTGGCTCTAAAGCACGTTCTCCATCAATTACTTTTAACAGATTTTTATTGGTATAGAACTCTTGAATCTCGGCTAATGGGTCAGTATAAATCTTCATTCTATCAAAGAAGACTTCAATGCTATCATCACTTCGTTCTTCACCTGGTTTGGCTTCTGCTGCACGTCCTAAGATTCTCTCTTTTGCTACATCTTCACTTACACGAACTTCAATGGTAGATACAAGCTCAATGTCATCTTCTTTTTCTAAAAGCTCATCTAGTGCTCTCATCTGCTCTACTGAACGAGGATAGCCATCTATTAAGATGTTATCTACAGGTGCATTTTTAATAGCAGAGACAATAGTGTTAATGATAATATCAAGAGGAACTAAAGCACCTTTAGAGATATAGCTTTCTATAGTTTGACCAAGTTCACTTCCACTAGCTACCTCTTCTCGAAGCATATCTCCTGTTGAGTAGTGAACAATGTTCTCATTTTTTTCGGCAATTATACTTGCATCTGTTGTTTTTCCTGAGCCTGGAGCTCCTATGATAAGAAAGAGTTTTTTCATGTTTTTCCTTTATTTTTTATATTTTGGTGCGATAGCAATCACACCCTACGCGTTTTGCTCGTTCCCATCCGTCCTCGGTGGGAATGCATACGAGAGTTTTTAGTTTTCTATTCTATCTTTTGGTGCGATAGCAATCGCACCCTACGCGTTTATCTGTTTACGAACTCTTAGGCTAAGTTCGTTTAGCTGTTCTGGCTCAACTGGGCTTGGAGCTTGAGTTAAGAGACATTGTGCTTTTTGTGTTTTAGGGAAGGCAATAACCTCTCTAATGCTACTAGCACCTGTCATAAGCATAATAAGTCTATCAAGTCCTATAGCAAAACCACCATGTGGAGGAGCTCCATACTTAAAGGCTTCTAGCAAGAACCCAAACTTCTCTTGTGCCTCTTCATCTGAGATTCCCATAAGTTTGAAAATCTCTTTTTGTAAATCCTCTTTATGAATACGAATCGAGCCACCACCAAGCTCTGTACCGTTAAGTACAATGTCGTAAGCAACAGATTTTAAATCTTCAATGTCATCATAAACAATTTTACCATTTTCATCAGTCTCTGGCATGGTAAAGGCGTGGTGCATCGCTTTTGTCTTTCCATCTTCTACTTCAAACATTGGGAAGTTCATTACCCATAAGAACTCAAACTTGTCTTGTGGAATAATCTCCATAAGTTCAGCAAGATAGATTCTAAAGCGTCCCATATAGTCCCAAACAAGTTTTCTGTTTCCTGCACCAAAGAAGACTGCATCACCAACTTCAAGTTCACATCTCTCAACAATAGCTTGAAGGTCTTCTTCTGTAAAGAATTTAGTAAGTGGTCCTTTTAGACCATCTTCTTTCATTTGGAAGTAACCTAAACCTGCTGCTCCAAACTTACGAACATAACTCTCAAAGCTTTTCATTTGACGTTTTGAGAAAATCTCATCGCCTTTTGGTACTTTAAGGGCTTTGATTCTGTTTGCTTTTGTATCTTTGGCAATGTTTGAGAAAATCTCATTGTCACAATGTGCAAAGATGTCAATAACATCAACCATAGCAAGGTCATAACGTATGTCAGGTTTGTCTGTACCATACTTTTCCATTGCTTCCATATAGTCCATACGTCTAAACTTAGTAGGAATCTCAAAACCACACTTATCAAAGATATTATAGATAAGTTTTTCGGCTACCTCTATGACATCCTCTTGGTCACAAAATGACATCTCAACATCTATCTGTGTAAACTCAGGTTGTCTGTCTGCTCTTAGGTCTTCATCTCTAAAACATTTTGCAATCTGGAAGTAACGGTCAAAACCACCAACCATAAGAAGCTGTTTAAAGAGCTGTGGAGATTGAGGAAGAGCATAGAACTCTCCTGCATGAACACGGCTTGGTACAAGATAGTCTCTTGCCCCCTCTGGAGTCGATTTTGTAATAATTGGTGTCTCTACCTCTAAAAAACCTAACTCATCAAGCGTGTTACGAGTTGCAATAGTTGCTTTTGAACGGAGTTTAAAAATATCATAAGATTTTTGAGTTCTAAGCTCTAAATATCTATATTTTAGTTTAATCTCTTCGTTAACTTTTTCATCTCCAAGCTCAAATGGCATAGGAAGAGAACGGTTCTCAATAGTTAACTTATCTGCAACAATCTCAATTTTACCAGTTTTGAGTTTAGGGTTCTCTAATCCCTCACCTCTAGCACGAACTTTACCTGTTACAATAAGAACAAATTGGTCTCTTACCTCTTCTGCTAATTTGTGAGCCTCTGCACTATCAGCAGGGTCACAAACCACTTGTACTACTTCATCTTTATCCCTTAGGTCAATAAAGATTAACCCCCCATGGTCACGACGACTTGACACCCAACCAGATACAGTTACCGTCTCGTCAATATTTGTTTCATTTACATCAGCACAATAATGTGTTCTCACTATTACTTCCTCTACTAAACATATATAGTTTAAAATTTTTCGCGATTATATCTAATTGTTTCATAGAAGTAGATGTAGGGTAGGGTAGCTTTGGTTATCTAAAATAGAAAATCAAATATTTTTTAAATTTAAATATTCCAATTATATATATATGGTATTATTATAATATATCTTATAATAAGGAATATTATAATGTTTGTAAATAGAACAGTTGAACTAAAAACACTTGAAGAGGAGTATAAAAAAGATACAGCAACATTTACCATAATATATGGACGAAGAAGAGTAGGAAAAACAGCACTAATTTCTGAATATATTCGTCATAAAAATCATATTTATCTCTATGCAACGGAGGGAAATATTGGGGAGTAACTTAGAGGATTTACCAAGCAAATAAAGAAATTTGTAAGCCCTCAAATGGCAAAAAATTTGGTATTTGAGAGTTTTACAGATGCTTTTGAGTTCTTAGCAGAGTTAAAACACTCTTCAAAATTGATTTTAGTTATTGATGAGTATCAAAACTTATGTAAACTAGAGCAGGGCTTTTCCTCTTCACTTCAACGAGTATGGGATTTGTATCTTTCTCATACCAAGATACATCTTATTTTATGTGGTTCAGTACTTTCTATGATGCACTCAGAAGTCTTGGCATACAATGCTCCTCTTTATGGAAGAAGAACGACTAATATTCATCTAAAATCTCTACATTTTCAATACATAAGTACCTTTTTACCAACAGTATCAAAAGAGGATTTAATGAATATCTACGCTTCATTTGGGACAATTTCAAAGTATTTAGCTGAGTATGATGCTAAGCAGAGTTTTATAGCAAATATTAAAAACAGAATACTAGATAAAAATGCCTATCTCTATAGTGAGGGGAACTTTTTACTTAAACAAGAACTAAGTGAAACAGGAACATATTTTGCAATTTTGGAAAGTATCTCAAAAGGCAACACCAAGGTAGGAAATATTGCTTCAAATTTGAGTAAGCCCTCTACTTTTTTAACTCCATATCTACAAAAACTTTTAGAGTTAGACATTCTTATAAAAGAGGTTCCTGTAACCGAGACAAATCCTCTAAAAAGTAAATTGGGTCGCTATAAAATAAAAGATAAGTTTCTTAATTTTTGGTTCTATTATGTCTATAAAAACTACAACTACTTAGAGGTCAATCAAGTCGATATAGTTCTTGATGAGTTAAAATTAAATTTCAATGACAGATTTGTCTCTTTTGCTTTTGAGGATTATCTGTTAGAAGATATGCTCTTAAATCATCAAAAATACTTCTCATTTAGACCTCATAAAATAGGACGATGGTGGAATAATAAAGAGGAGATAGATATTGTTGCTTTTGATGATGAAAATATCTGTTTTGTAGAGTGTAAGTGGCAAAATTCTGTTAACAAAGAGAGAGTTAAAGAGGGGTTGATTGCTAAAAGTATGTTGGTTAAACATAATAAGCATAGCTCCTTTTTAATAGTTAGCAAAGAGGACTATTTGGGTGTTTAACAAACTGTAGGGTAATTGTTATTGCACCACAAAATGATGAATAGGTAAATTATCTACTCTTAAAAAATTAGGTAAATCTAGTTTATTAGGTTTAAAGCTTTTTTACAATAAAAGAGTTGATATTTAAAAAGAGACAAAAGGCATCTCCAATGCCACTTCTTTAAAATGTCTAGCCCGTTTCTCTATCAACAATGAAAGCTCATTAAGAAATACTCTCTCATCTTCTGTCAAAAATTCACTCTCTAAAACACTCTCTTCTAGTTTTTTCAATATGTTACTACTCTGTTTTAACAGAACTTTAGCTACTAATTTATAATTAACTCCAATCTCCTCTGCAAACTCTCGAAGCTGATAAGCATAAACTTCATTTGGATTAAACTCATCACCGTATGCCATGGCTAAGTTGTGGTCAAAGTCATACATCATGACACAAAGTATATCATAAAAAGGTGTTGGTTTAACCCCTTTTTTATCGATGAAGAAAGAGAAGTTTTTACCATGTGCATCAGAGTTTCCAATAATCAGATTAAACATTGCCCAATTTAACAACTTTAGTTGAGCCACAGCAGGAATAGAACATCTTTTACTACTCTCAAATATCTTTTTAAAACTTACACCTTCTCGAATATTTTTCACATCTCTACTTGTTCCAAAATTCTGTTCATATTTATAAGTTGGTGGCAAATCTAACATCTGACAAGCATCAATAATGTGCAGTCGTTCTACAAAATCTCTTTTATAGACCCTGTCAAATCGCTCTATTAAAAGTGTTGGGTATTTTCCAAATCGTCTTAATTCAATATTGGCAACTTTAAGACCTATTTTTTTAGCTAACTTCATACAAAAAAGCTCATTAACTATGATGTGACTATTTCTTTTAGTTTGAAACTTCATAATATGCGTAGAACTAAGTGTTCCATTGGCTAAACCTATCTTTTTGTCTTGAATAATAACAGGTAATTTAGCTTGAACTCCTGCTAAAGACAATCTTACTTTTTTATCCCAAATAGCAATACTTTTACTCTCTAACTCTTCTATTCGTTTGATTAATTCTAGCTCCGAAATCTCTCGGAAAATAGGTTCATTTACTTCATTTTTCTCTCCAAAAAACAATGCCCCTGCTGTATCATAACCAATAGAGTCTATTATGGCAAAGGTATTGTTTTTAGAGATACAAGCAAAAGAAGCAATCTCATCAAGCCCCTCTCCTTCAGGAATAAGATTTTCTAAAAATCGTTTAATGGTACTAGATGAATAAGCCGAATCAAAAGCTAAATGAGGAGAGATAGCAAAACCATTTTTAATCCAAAGTTTATCATACTCAAAAGAGTAATTTTCATCTCTGTCTATATAGAGTTTACCTACTGCTTGATTTTGCATACTCACTTTTAGACTATTCATCACTCCACTCCTGCATCTTCATCTCCATTCCCAATGCTTCCATGATTTGGAGTAGTGTTATCAATTTAACTCCCTCAAATCCATTCTCTATTTTATTGAGTGTATAGGCTGAAATGCCACAAAGCATAGCACAATCATTTGTACTTAAACCTTGTTGTGTTCTTCTTGCTTTTATAAACTTTCCTATGGTTTGTATGGTTATAGGCTCTTTAAATTCTGGAGGATTAGTTGCTTTTACTTGTTTTCCACTTCTCATTAAAATACATCTCTAGTTGATTTTAGATATAGTTTAACATATATTTTATTAAAATTCAAGTTTAGATGTATTTTGTAGTATATATCTTTCTATTTTAGCTTAAATACTTCTTTAGTTGTATTTTATATTTATATAAGTCCGACTCATTTGTATAATCAAAAATCACCTATTTTAAGCACTTTCAGAAAGTGAAGATAAAAGTTTACTCTTTGAATATAAAGTATGAGGTGATAAATCTTGTCTATTTTTCCACTGAATAGAACCTAATGAGACTCTAACAGTTTTAAAATACTTTTCATCTTCTAATTGTTTAAAAAAGTTGCTTTGGTTTATGTATGGACTCATATCAAAAACTCTTACCTCATTATTATCAAAAGTTAATAAGACTTTATGGTCTGTTTGTAGCTTTTACGTTGCACGTGAGAATGCCTATAAAACTACCAAAAATTTTCAACCTCCAAAAGACCATTAACTCCCTCATAATTCCTAGCACTATAGTATCGTCAATAATAGCTGCTTCATCGACATACCCACGTTTAACAGGATTGTGGTAATGTAGTTTATTTTTTTATTTCTTTTTATATTTACTTTATAATATTTTAGCCTTTTTTAGTCTAAGGTATCGTTGTTATATTTATAATAAAAAATAACTTTAAAAAAAATATAATTAAGCTGACAGGTAAACCACTAGTTTGACTAGTGAGACTTGAAAAGGTTTGACCGTAGTATTAAGTAAAAAAAGAGTATTTTTCCAAAGGCTTGACGGCAACTCTCACTCCACGACATTTACAAAAAAAAATGCTAAACTTATAAAAAAGTAAAAAAATCATGGAAGATATAGAAGAGTTACAGAAAATATTTGAAAAGTATTATCATTGGCATCCATCCCGAGTAAGT
>JALVXC010000021.1 GCA_027038275.1 Campylobacteraceae bacterium
GAAGTCCACAATCTGATATGAACCGTGCTACTCTTTTAATCCCTCTAATTTGTGGTAATTTAGATAAACAAAAAATTCTATTTGCACTAGAAAATACCAAGCATAAGGAGCTAAAAAAGTGGGAAGAAGGAAATATCCCTTATACTGTTCGTAAAAAACGGTTTGATTTTTTTAATAATAATATCCAAAAACTGGAAATGAATAAATCGGCTTAGGGGGCTTTTTTCGACAGCCTAGGTCAAGCGTATGATGAAATTTATGAATCATTTCAAAATAAAGATTTTGATTTTGATAATTATGCTATGGTTATAGTACACAAGTCTGCTTTTAACGGAGATACACAAGAGATTCTTTATGGTATAGAGAATGAATGTAAAATTAAAGCTATACCTTTGGTTCTCTTCTCTGGTGGAATTACAGCGAACTATTATGAAGAGGAGAAAAGTTTTAAAAAATTGGAACTTAACTCTAAAGATTTTTATAGCCAAAATTTAAAGATGTTTTTGGAGAACTATAGAGAGAGTGGGAATATTGAGCTTTTAATGTTGAGTTATGGTCAAAGATGGAAATTTGACATTATTTTAAACTGTATGGAGAAGATAAATATTTTTATTGAAACACATAAAGATGAAGAGGATATTTTATATGATGAATTTGTAAACTATACCGAGTTTCATCTTTTAGAGAGCCTCAAAGTTCAATACCATAAACCAACTATAGAGAATGGGTGGCTTTATCTTGCAGAGGTTGAAAAAATTGCATTGAGTGTTGAGCTATATATCAAGGAGAGTCTTACTTATGAAAAATAGTTTACTAATTCATAACGATAATGTTCCTTTTAAAAGTAAATTTACGGAAACTATAGTTTTTAAACCTACAAGTGTAGATATAGATGAGTATATTACCCATGATATAATTCCTCAAATAAAAAAGTTAAATCCTCAAATCATCTATATAAAAGATAATCTTTCATCAAACTACTTAGAACTCTATGGATTACGGTTGGTTTATCATATACGACTTAGTCAAGAGTTAGGAGATAAACGACTGCTTCCGATTGTATTACTTAGTGATTTAGATAGTTTCCTTTTAAACAGACTAAGTTCTATGGGGAGAGTACTATTTACTAAAAATATTTTTATAGCAAAAAACAGTATAGAATCAGTAAAAAGATTTGACTCACTAGAGATACAATCTTTTAAAGAAGAGCTATATCAAGATGAGTTTTTAAATCTTATAGAGGTACATCCACCAAAAGACTACCTAAGCCATCATGACATTTCCAATGAGTGGGCAATCTACAGATGGGCAAAATTTTTAAAAGTAGATAGTAAAGCCATTAGAAAAAATAGAGAGAAGATAGCCTCAATGCTCTATTTTAAATATCTTTTGGCTAAAAATCCTATAAAAATAGAGAAAAAAAATGGAATTCAATTTGTACCAAGACCTCCCAAAAAGAGTGGAAAAGTTCTTTATATAGATGATGAGTGGGTTAAAGGTTGGAGTGATATTTTAAAACAGTACTTCTCTAAAAATCAAAATATTGAGTTTAAAACTTTTGAGTATGACTTTAAAAATAATAATAAATATACAACCATGTCAGCCATTAAAAATAGTTGCAATGAATATGCTCCTGATGTAGTTCTTTTAGATTTACGCTTGACACAAAGTGACCATGAAAAACAAGAGATAGAGAATCTAACAGGTGTTAAAATTACAAAAATGATAAAAGAGATAAATCCTGCTATACAGATTATTATGCTTACAGCTACAGGAAAGAGTACGATTTTAGAAAATCTTTACGAACATGGAATTTTAGGATATATCAAAAAAGAACACCCTCAAGATGCGAATATTAACACTAAAGATAATTTTGATAAATTAAAAAATTTAGTAGATAAGGGATTAGATAAAAAGTATTTGAAAGAGGTTTGGGAGATACAACAAACCATAACTCCTTTTAGCTCTGATATTAAAATAGAGATAGATTCCATTTTTGAAATACTTAATAGCGATATGCAAAATAGGTTTGTCTATGCAATGTTTGCTATATTTAAATGTATAGAGATAGTTAACGATTATTACATAATAGATGGTTATAAAAAAGCTACAAGGAAAGATACACAAGAGGAGTTTTCAGACAACAGTACAAAAAATAAAATTTGTATGATTTTAGATAAAAAATTGAATTTCAAAAACAGAGATGAGGTTATCTATCAAAATATTGAAGAGATAATTAAAATTAGAAACAATACGATTCATCCTAAAAAAAGAAGAGTAGAAGAGATTACTCAAAAGCATATTTTAACTTGGTTTAAAATGCTACAAATAATTTTAGAGAAGATAGAAAAATGACAAATCAAACCCTAAGAGTCCTAGAACTCCTAAAACGCTTCAATAACGGTCAAAAAGTCTGCATAGAGAGTTTAAAAAATGATATTTTATGGGAAAGCAAAAGTGAAAAGACAATTAGACGAGATTTAGATGTTATAAAAGAGGTTTTTCCTAACTCTTTTGAGTTGATTCGTGGCGAGAAAGGGTGTTATAAAGCTATTACTAAAAAAGCTTTTGACCAATTTTTAGATGAGAGAAATCTATCTCTTTTGGTGCAAACTTTTAGTATAGCTCAACGAAGTGACCTTTTTAAAAGTCTTGATATAGATGCTTCAACAAAGTCTATTATAGAGCATAAATTAAAAGAGACAAAAAAGCTTTATGAGTTTAAAACAAAACCGTTTGAGTCTAAAAAAGATAACTACACTATGATGAAAGAGCTTGAAAAAGCTATCTATCATCAAAAGTATATAAACATAAACTATACGGTAAAAGATAGAGTTGAAGAGTATGAAGTGAAACCTTATAAGATAGTTTTTATGAATGAAAACTTCTATTTGGCTTGTGAGGTAGAGGCTTATAATTTCTCTTTTTTACTCTATAGAATTTCTAAAATAAAAGAGATAACAGAAACCTCTAAAACTTTTCATAAAAATCGTGAGATAGAAGATTTTATAAAATATATGCAGACACCTTTTGCACGATACAAAGAGGGGTTTAGGAAGTATCTTATAGAGGTGGTCTTAGAAGTAGATGAATCTAAGGCTTTCTATTTTAAATCGAAAAAGTTTTTGAGTTCTCAACAGATATTGGAAACAAAAGAGAATGGAAATTTACTGATTTCTTATCACGTTACACAAGAGAAAGAGATAGAAGAGCTTATTAAAAAGTGGTTGCCTTATGTGAAAGTGATTAAACCTTTGAGTTTGAAAGATAAAATTGAGGGGGAGTTGAGAGAGTATTTATCTCTTACTTAAACACCCTTACGCTATAATTGCGAAATTTTTTTAACTCCAAGGATAAACAATGTCAACATTAAATGTATATTATGACAAAGATTGTGATTTAAGTATCATCAAATCAAAAACAGTAGCAATGATAGGTTTCGGTTCTCAAGGTCATGCACACGCAGAAAACTTAAGAGATAGTGGTGTTAATGTTGTTATTGGTCTTAGAAAGGGTGGTAGCTCTTGGGCAAAAGCAGAGGCTAAAAACTTTGAAGTATTGACAGTTGCAGAGGCGACTGCTAAGGCTGATGTTGTAATGATTTTGCTTCCAGATGAGAATCAAAAAGAGATTTATGAGAATGAGATTGAGCCAAATCTTAAAGAGGGTGCAACTATTGCTTTTGGTCATGGATTTAACATCCATTTTGGAAGAATTATCCCAAGAGCAGATATTAACGTAACAATGATTGCTCCAAAAGCTCCTGGTCATACCGTACGTAGTGAGTTTGTAAGAGGTGGTGGTATTCCTGATTTGATTGCTGTTGGTCAAGACCCAAGTGGAGCAACTAAAGAGTTAGCTCTTTCGTATGCTTCTGCTATTGGTGGTGGTAGAACTGCTATCATTGAAACAACATTTAAAGATGAGACAGAAACTGACCTATTTGGAGAACAAGCTGTTCTTTGTGGTGGTGTATCTTCTTTAGTTCAAGCAGGATTTGAGACATTAACAGAGGCTGGTTACGCTCCTGAACTTGCTTACTTCGAGTGTCTACATGAACTTAAACTCATTGTTGATTTAATGTTTGAGGGTGGAATTGCCGACATGAGATACTCTATCTCTAATACAGCAGAGTATGGGGATTATGTTTCAGGTAAGAGAGTTATCAATGAGCATTCTAAAAAGGCAATGAGAGAGATTTTAGAAGAGATTCAAAATGGTCAGTTTGCAAAAGACTTTATCTTAGAGGGTCAAGCAGGATACCCAAGAATGAATGCTGAGAGAAAAAATGACCAAGAGCTTCTTATTACTAAAACAGGTAAAAAACTTAGAGAGATGATGCCTTGGATTAGTGCTAACAAAATTGTAGACCAAGAAACAAACTAATCTGATTTATGTTAAAATTCCTTTTTAGTATAAAAGGAATTTTCATGAATAGTTTAGTGGAATTTAAAGGAGTAATTGTTGCTCTATTTTTAGGAGTCGTATTTACTCTAGTTAGTTGGTCTTTTTTTACACCTACTCAATCACTTTTAATAGGTTTAGTTGCTCTACTTGTTACACTTTGGACAAATGAGGCTCTACCTTTAGGGGTTGTCTCGCTTTTACCTATTATTCTATTTCCCTCTTTTGGAATACTTGATGTAGCTCATGTGACTCCAAACTATTCTAAATCAATTATTTTTCTCTTTTTAGGTGGTTTTATGTTGGCAATAGCTATTGAAAAGGTAAAGCTTCATCTCTACTTCTCTGCAAAGCTATTAAACCTTTTTCCAAAGACTCTTTTAGGTATTTTGTATGCATTGGCTATAACCTCAGCACTTTTAAGCTCAATTCTCTCAAATACTACCATTACTCTTATGCTTATGCCTATAGCACTCTATCTAAGTGAAAATCCAAAGTTAAAGATTAGATTTCTTCTTGCTACAGCTTATGGGGCTAGTGTAGGGGGAATTTTAACACCTATTGGAACTCCTCCAAACTTAATTTTGCTAGGATTTTTAGAAGATAATCATCTACCTGTACTCTCATTTGGTGAGTGGGTCTATATGATGCTTCCTATTGTTGCTATTATGCTTGTTGCTATTCCTTGGTTGCTCTCTTTTGGTCTCAAAGATGAGTCTGTAGAGGGCATAGTAGACAAAGAGATACCTAGCCTAGATAGTAATCAAAAGCGACTCTATGGGGTTATTGTAGCTCTTGCTACACTTTTAGTTGCAAATACATTTACTAAACAGCTCCTTGGATTTGCACTAGATGAGAAGTTAATACTTCTTGGTTTTGGGCTTTTGATGTTTTTCCCAAAAATAGGTTTTTTAGAGTGGAACGATACACGAAGTCTGCCTTATGAGATTATAATGCTTTTTGGAGCAGGTTTCTCTATTGCTAAAGCCTTCTCTTCAACAGGTTTAGCTAGTGATATTGCCCATAAGTTAGCGTTTATTTCAGATATGCCTCTCTTTTGGATGTTTCTGTTTGTTGCTACTTTTGTTGCTTTCTCTACAGAGGTTACCTCAAATACAGCATTGACCTCCATAGTTATTCCTATCTTTTATGAGTTCTCTAAAACTATGTCAACAACAGATGGAACACTTCTGCTTATGGTAGCTACTATTGCAGCCTCTTATGCCTTTATGTTGCCTATTGCAACTCCTCCAAATGCTATTGTAATGAGTTCGCGAGTTATTCCTATATCACACATGGCAAAGGTTGGATTTAAGGCAAATCTTATAGGGATTGTTGTTTTAGCAAGTATATCTTATTTTTTATGGAGAGTTATGTTGTAGGTCGGTAAATACCGACCACTAATATTAAGCGTAAATACTCTCTTTATTAAACTTCATAGCAAGTAATGCATAGAAGAGAACTCTGTATTTACTTCTATTTGAAGTTCCTAACTCTTCACAAACCTCTTTAATTGCTTTATCTAGCTCTTCATCGCTATTAGTAAGTCCTAATTTTTTCTTTAAAAAGTTATTTTTAACTGTCTCTAGCTCTTTTGACTGACCACAAGCTACTGTAGCTGTATCTTTATTATATATAACGGGTCCTAAGCCAATAGTAACCTTTTTAATAAAATCATCAGATATAGATAGATTTAATTTTTTAGCTTCAGCAATCATCGCTTCAATTATCTCGTCACGTTTACTCATATATATTCCTTTAGTATTAAATATTAACATTTAATTATACCATATTAAGATTAGATAGAGAAACTTTTATTTTTTTTTGTTATAATATATTAAATAAAGTTTTTAGGAGAATCAAAATGAATCACTGTATAGTTGGAGATGTTCATGGAGAGTATAGAACATTATTAAATTTAGTTGCTAAGACACCTTTAAACTCTACTCTGATTTTTGTTGGTGATCTAGTAGATAGAGGAAATGAGAGTGCAAGGGTTGTTAAATTTGTACGTGAGCATAAATTAGCTTGTGTTAGAGGAAACCATGAAGAGATGATGATTGAGTTTGGAAGTGAGTTTATTGATAATATACACAATAACCGACCGATTTCGCAAGATAATATATGGTTAAATCATGGAGGAAAAGAGACACTTCTCTCTTATGGTTTAGTCTCCATAGTCAAGAATCAGATAGTTCCTCACCCATTTATTAAAGATTTTATTTTTCAATTTGAAGAGGATATTGAGTGGATGAAAAGTTTACCTCTTTATATTGAATTAAATGAGAAACACCCTTCAGGGAGAACTATAGTTATCTCTCATTCAGCTATTGCTCCTGTATGGAAACTACGAGATGAGAGTGTAAGCTTTAATGATTTTAAAAATAGAGTACTTTGGGGAAGAGCAAAACCGATTGACTCTGAACCTATTTTTAATATTTTTGGACATACTCCACAACAGTTTGCTCCTGATTCTCATCAACACTATGTCAATATTGATACAGGTGCTTATAAAAAAGGAGAAAAAGGTTTTGGACTCTTATCTGCTTACTGTATAGAGACAGAAGAGATCTTCTCCTCTAGTGATATTGATGATTATGCTCAGGCAGGGTAATGATTTCTTCAATAGAGTATAGAATTCCCGAATTAGAGGATATGAAAAAATATCCAAAGGAGCTATATTTTTTAGGCAATCTATCACTTTTAAAAAGGCGTAAAATCTCTATTGTAGGAACAAGAAGACCATCTAATTATACAAAGCAGTATACTCAACTTTTAGTACAAGAGTTAGTAAAACGAGGTATTGCACTTGTCTCTGGTGCAGCGATGGGTGTTGATGCTATTGTTCATATGTCAGCAGGTTATGAAAATACCATTGCAGTTGTTGCTAATGGTTTAGATATTCGTTACCCGTCTGTTAATCGAGTGTTAATAGAATCAATAGAGAAAGAGGGATTGCTTTTAAGTCAGTTTTCTAAAGGTACAAAGGCTACGCCATGGTCTTTTGTTGTACGAAATGAGTTAGTTGTAGCTTTAGGAGAGATTCTTGTTGTCACAGAGGCAGATGAAAACTCTGGTTCTATGCGTTCTGTTGAATTTGCACTTAAAATGGGTAAAGAGGTCTACGTACTACCTCACCGTTTGGGGGAGAGTAGAGGAACTAATAGATTGTTGACAGAGGGTTTAGCTCAACCTATTAATGATATTTTACAATTTGCTGATATATTTGGAGTTGAGCCTCAAAATAGTTATATTGAGAAAGATGAGTTTTTCTATTTTTGCCAAACAATGCCAACACTTGATGAGGCAGTGGCAAAGTTCAGTGATAGAGTCTATGAGGCAGAATTGGAGGGGTTAATTCAAGTAGAAAATGGATTAGTTCGTTTGGTCTAAAGCACCCTCTAATGGCGTTGGGGAGACTTCTCTTCCATTATACTCAAAATATAGGTCATTGTTTTTAAAATTAACATGAGTTTTTGTTTTAATAAATTTCATCTCATTTCCCTGTAGTTCAATATCTTCAATAGTACCTGAGTGACTCTTTATCCAAACAGGAAATCGACTTGTATTTAGTACCCAAAAGTCTGTATAGTCTATTTTGTCCTCATTTTGAACTCTTACCCCATGATTTCTATTACTAGCAATTCCTTTAAGTAAAAAAATATCATGATAGAAATCATCAGGGTCAGAATCCTTAAGTAAATCACCTCTACCATTTCTTGATACAAAAGCAATAATATCAATATTGTCAGCAGTTTTTTCATTGATTAGAGTATAGAGCTTTTTTTTATCTTTTATATTCTCCATTCCAGGGAAAGAGTAGTAGGCATTTATATGCCCTTTTAGAATCATATTTTGAAAGTTATCAAAATATAGATACTCATCTCTAATCTTCTTATCTCTTATCATAGTTGAAATCTTATTTCCTAGGGTTTGACTATGCTTTGAGACATTTTTATGTAGAATTGGCTCAATATGTTTATCGTTCAATAGACCAAGATATGATAAAAAATCATTTAATTTATCTCCTACATAGTTGAAAAATCTACTAATAGGATTGTTTTTTCCAAAAACTCTTTCAATAAGGGTTAAAAAATAGGAGAGGGCAAAGACTTCAAAAATTGGTGCAAACCATGAAGTTGTCATCCATGTAAAGATTTGGGTAGATATTGCCCAAAGTGCTTTAAAGAAGCCAATAACAAAAACTTTTAGTTCAACAAATACAGCTAGATGAACAAGTACTCCAGTAATTGACATTATCCATATCCCAATACCTAGAGGTAAGACAACTATAATAAAATTTTTAATTTTTGTCTTAAAATTAATAGCATTGTAGTATTGAAAAAGTTCTCTAAAAGGCTTTTTTAGGTGTTTAAAGATATGTTTTTCTAGCCATTTTGATAACCAGTTATCTATAAACCAACGTTTTACACCCAAAAGAAGTGCTTGAAACATGGTTAAGCCCTTTAGAAAATGGATAAATTTTAATTTACTTATAAGCCAAAGTGAGAGTAGTGAAGATTTAAAGACAAGTACTACAGCAACCATGTATCCCATGATGAAATCATAGGATACAGGGTGAATTTTAGAAAGAAGAGCCATAAATAGTACAGGTACTATAATAGCAATTAGTGCTTTGTATCGACGTTTCATTACTATTTTCTATTCTGACTCCACAACATCAGTAGCATAAACACCAGTAAGTGTTTTCCAAATAATAGAGGCATTAATTCCAATCCAGATAATAATACCAACAGAGATAGTTCCTGTCCAACCCATTTGAGTTTTATTTGAGAAGTCTAAAATACCATATTGATTAAGCCCCCAAATAAACGCTAAAATAATTAAAATAGTAGCAATAGCTCCAGCCATACCGATTGATTGTAAAATAGATTTAAAGGCTAAAATCCAAAGACCAATCATGATTAGTATAGCAAAAGGTGTAAATCCAGATAAAAGATTTTCAGAATCAGTTAGATAATGGATAAAGTGATGACCAAGTGGATTCCATGTTCCAATTGCAAGAGCTAAAGATAGAAGAAGTGTAACCCACCAGCGTAAGTGACTCTCTGTTTTACCTTTTTTTGTTCTATTTGTTTTTGTAAATAAAGACATTTGTGATTTCCTTAATTTATGATATGATTTTAATTCGGATTATTATATCAAATCAAAGAGAAAAAGGAGATTTTTATGAAAAAAATATTTTCATTAATTATTTGTTGGGGACCATTTATATGGGGAATATATAGAAAATTTAGAAGAAAATAGGCTTCTTCTAAATTTTACATAAGGGATTTAATATCACGATTAAGCTCTCTACTTGAAACTTCACCTTTATAACTAAACTCTGTTACTCCATTTTTAATAACCATTATAAATGGTAGAACTCCTGTCCAACCATAAGTATTTTGAATATTATATTGTAAGTTGGTAGCTGTCTCTCCAGATATAATAGGGTATTTTATATGATGTCTTCTAATAAATGCTTTTGCTTGAAAAGGTGACATTTTCCCTTCAACCTGAATAGCTACAATCTCTAATCTATTACCATATCTACGACGTAGACTATTTATAATTGGTATCTCTTTAATGCAGTGAGAACAGTTTTTTCCAAACATCTCTAATATAACAATTTTATTTTTAAATTGAGGGAAGAGATAACCAGTTTTTTTCTCAATAATTGTAATGGGTTGACCTTGAAAACTTTTTAGTTTATGAATCTCACCTATTGATGTAACAATTTTTGGTTTAAGCTCTGTAGGTTTTATCTTTCCCTTATTACATGCACTTACTGTATTGATATCATCAGAACATTCGGCGGCAATATTTTTAAAATTAGGTGTTGAGATATTAGATGTAGGCATCACTTTGCGACTCTCTACAGTTTTTGGACTATTTTTAAAAAGTCTAAAAGCACAACCACTATTAAGTAGTAGTATAGATGAAAGTATAGACAATTTTATAAGTGCACTTTTTTTCATTTCTTCCCTTTTCTTTAATATATTAAATTTTTAGTCATTTAAGTCTTTAACTAACTGTTCTAACTCGCTCTTCCCAACAAGCCCAGCTTGAACACTCTCTACTTCTCCATTTTTATTGATTGCAATTAAAAGAGGAAGAGGTATCCCCTTTGTATAACCAGCTCTATTTGCAAGATAAGCAACAAAATCATCGTTATCAAATCCAGCAATAACATTATAGTTCATCTTATGTTCTGCTACAAACTCTTTAAGACTCTCTTTTGGATAGAGTTGTGCCTCAATTGCAACAATCTCTAAGTTATTTTTATGTTCATTTGTAAGTTCAATAAGTTCTGGAATCTCTTTTAAACAAGGTGGACATCTATGTCCAAAAAGAGTTAATAGTATAGCTTTTCCTTTAAATTCATGAAAGTCTAATCCCTCTTTTGTCTCTGAAACAGTTAAATTTTTATCATCAACAGTAGTAAGCGTAAAAGTAATAGGCTCTTGAGCACTAATTGTAGCTGTAAATGTTATGAGTATAAGCGTAATTATTGAAAATAGTTTTTTCATATCTATCCTTTAAAATCAATTTAATTTTTAATTTTTAAATATTTTATTATAGCGTATATATTATGTATTTATTGTGTAATTTTGAAGTTTATATAGATTAAAATTAGAGAATTTATGTTAAATAAAGAGAAAATATCTAATTCTCTTTATCTATGTACAAAGTTTATGCATTAGTAGAACTTCTATTTCCTCCACCATTACGGCTTTTACGATGACCTCCACTTCGTCGACGGTCTCTACTACCACGTCCACGGTTTCCTCCACGACTTCTATTTCTTCCTCGTCCACGACCACCATTTCTGTCTCCACCCTTCCAATTTTTTGCTCTTTCAATAAGAGCTTTAACCTCTTGAGTTCCAAGACCAATAATATCTTTACCTTTTACATCAATCTCTTCTTGAGCAATGGTTGCTAAAAGATGGGCAATTGTTACAATATCAAGTTCATGTTGAAGTGTTTTTACCAGCTCTTTTGCTGAAGGGGTAATTTCTGTATTTGCAATTTTAGCTAGTAGGTCACTATCTTTACGAGTTTGAACCTCTTGACGTGTTGGAATAACATCTGAAACCATTACCGTTCCAACATCTTTTTCAATTCTTTTAATAGTTCTAAGCTCATTTGGAGAGACTAGGGTGATTGCCTCTCCTTTGTTTCCTGCACGACCTGTACGCCCGATTCTATGAACATAAGATTCAGAATCAAAAGGGATGTGGTAGTTAAATACATGAGTAACATCATTTACATCAAGCCCACGAGCAGCAACATCAGTAGCAATAAAAATATCTACCAACCCCTTCTTAAATGCACGAATAGTATGCTCTCTTTGCTTCTGTTCCATATCTCCATGAAGGGCAGCTACTTTAAACCCTTGTGCTGTCATATATGAAGAGAGTCTATCTACCTCTTTTTTCATTCTACAGAAGATTATACATTTATTAGGGTTTTTGTAGTCAATCAATCTTAAAAGGGCATCATCTCTCTCATAGTCAGCTACCACATAGAAGATTTGTTCAATGTCAGTGTTGGTTCTTTCACTTTTAGTGATGGTTACCGACTTTGGATTGTCTAAAATCTGCTCTGCTAAAATCTTAATCTGTTTTGGCATAGTTGCTGAAAACATAAGTGTTTGACGCTCTTGTGGTAGAAAAGTAAAGATATTTTTAATCTCATCTAAAAATCCCATATCGAGCATCTCATCAGCTTCATCTAAAATAACAAACGATGGATTGAGTTTGATTTTATTGGACATTAAAAGGTCTTGTAGTCGCCCAGGGGTGGCAACAACAATATTGGCTTGTTTTATTCTATCTATCTGTTTGTTATAGGCTGTACCACCATACACAGTAGCAGTTTTAAATCCTGCTGTTTTTCCAAAACGAAAAAGCTCATCTGAAACCTGCATAGCAAGTTCACGTGTAGGTACAATTACTAGTGCCTCAACACCTCTGTCTCCACTCATCTGTTGAATAACAGGCAGACCAAATGCAGCTGTTTTACCTGTTCCTGTTTGTGCTTGACCAATAAGGTCATGACCCTCTAAAATAAGGGGAATTGCTTTTTCTTGAACAGGGCTAGGCTCTTTAAAACCAGCATCTTCAATAGCTTTGTTAAGTGTATCTTTAAAATTAAATTCATTAAATGTCATAAATCTCTTCTTTATAGTAAATTTTTTAGGGTATTGTATTTGTGTTTATTTAAAAATGAAAATAGTTGACTTAATAGTATTCATAGTTAATAAATGGCGTTCTATAACCCCAATTTTTGCAACCGATACCAAATAGTCACACAATTTTAGTGTAATATTACAATGCTTAGTGGTTAGGGGATTAAACCCTAAAAATAAGAGGATTTGATATACTCTTGCAGAAATTTGGCGAATTATAGCTAAATAATTTAGATAAAGATAGACCTATTTGGTATAATGGACAAAAAATATAATAAAAGGTAACAAAATGATAAAAAAAGGGATTTTAATATCACTATTATTAACGCTTAATTCTTGTGCTACAAATACAAGTTATATAGAAGAGGCTCAATCAAAAAAAACATTAGATGAGAAGATAGGCTCTATGCTTATGGTAGGTTTTATGGGAACATCAGCTCCACACAATTCACAAATCTGTCAAGATATTAGAAGGTATGACCTTGCAGGTGTTATTCTATTTGATGTAAATCCTGTTAACCATAAACAGGCTAAAAATATCTCAAGTAAAGCACAAGTTACTAAACTCACCCAAGAGTTACAAGCTTGTTCAAAAGATGGAAAGCTTCTTATTGCTGTAGACCAAGAGGGTGGTAAAGTGCAACGTCTAAAGTCTAAATATGGTTTCTATGGTAAATTTCCAAAGGCAAAAGATGTAATTAGATATTCAGATGCTAAAGTAAAACAGTATTATGAAAAGATGGGAGCAGAGCTTAGTTCTGTAGGTATTAACTATAATCTAGCCCCTGATGTAGACTTAGCTCTTAATAAAAGAAATCATGTTATCTATAAGTTAGGTCGCTCATTTGGAGCTAACCCAAAACAGGTGGTTCATTATGCTTCAATATTTATGAATGCAATGCATGACAACGGTGTTTTAACTTCACTAAAACACTTCCCAGGGCATGGTTCATCTTTAGGTGATACTCATAAAGGTTTTGTAGATGTAACTAAACTTTGGAAACCAATAGAGCTTGAACCTTATAAAATGTTAGCACAAACACAAACTATAGACAGTGTTATGGTAGCTCATGTCTTTAATAAAAATCTTGACAGTCGATACCCTGCAACCCTCTCAAAAAAAACTGTTAATGGAAAATTAAGAGGAGAGTTCGGATTTAATGGTGTAGTCATTACTGATGATTTACAAATGGGAGCAATTAATAAAAAATATGGTCTAAAAAATACCCTAAAATTAGCCATCAATGCAGGAGATGATATTTTACTCTTTGGAAACCAACTCTCAGTTAAGAGTATGGTCAAGACCTCAACTTTAGTTAATACCATTAAGCAACTTATTCAAAGTGGAGAGGTGAAATTAAGTGATATTGAGACTTCTAATGAGCGTGTTGAGAGATTAAAAGCAAAGTTGTAATCTCGATGCTTCATATACTTGACCCACTAATTCTTGAAGATATTCAAAACCCTGAACACCCATCAGATTTTATTGCAAGAGACTCATTTGTTGTTTTAGTGCTTAGACTACCAGAGCTTAAAGAGAATGTTGTGTATATTATCTCTTATGCTTTTGTAATTCAAGAAGATAGGGCATATCTATATGAGCGACAGGAGGAGAGATTTAAAGAGCTAGGTTCTCTTGTTGAGCTAAACCACTTTTTAGATAGTAAAACAGATGATTTGATTAAAGAGATAAAGCAGTACCATTATGAGATAGATGAGTTAGAGGAGAGTCTCTATAATGCTAAGTTGGGTACACAATTTATGCAAAAATGGTTAACCTATAAAAAAGATGTCTCTCTTATATATAGACTTCTGTTTCAGGCTGAACTCTCGTTTGAACTCTTTATCTCTCACCTTAAACGTAACAAGAGTAGCTCTTTTGAAGAGTTGGCTTATGCTGATGTTCATGAACATTTTAAGCGTATTAAGAACTTAGCACAAGTGGCTATAGATAAACTAAATAGTCTTTATGACTTCTACAGAGCTAAAGTAGATGAGAAGATGAACAGAAATGTCTACTACTTAACCCTTCTTTCTGGTATCTTTTTACCTCTAACGCTTATTACAGGGTTTTTTGGTATGAATACAGGAGGATTGCCATGGCTTAATGACCCTTATGGTACATGGAAAGCCGTTGGCATTGCTTTTGTGTTAGAGATTATTTTCTTTTTACCATTTCTTTTTCAAAATATGAAGAGAGTTAGTCGACATAAGCGTTAAGTTTAAATCTAAGTGGAAGAATTGGCTAAAATAGCCTAATTCTCACTCACCACTCACTTCTTACCAAAAATATAAGCATACATAGGAACATAAAACAAAGTAAGTAAAGTCCCAACCAAAAGCCCTCCAATAGCCACATCAGCTCTAACTCGAACAGCCTCTTTTGCACTCTCAAATGGGCTTTCACCTTTTGCTCTATACTTTTGATGGAAGGCAATAAGTAAAACAGCATTTTTAATAATAATCCCAAAAAGTAGTAAAATACCAAGCAAACTTGGCATACAGCTCGGTTTTCCAAATAGAAGCATTCCCCAACTTGCACCAATAAGAGAGAGGTAAAACAACAATCATAATAAATGCCATTTTAACCGATTTATAGATAGCAATTAGAGCCATAATTAAGATAATAACTCCAAGTCCAATCGCTTTGAGCATTCTCTTAAAACTATCGTGGATTTGTGCAATATCTCCTGTCTGCTCCATCTGAATATCGCTAATATTGGCATCTTTGAGTGCTTCTATTGTATCATCTGTGAGGTGGGTTACTGGTCGTTTTGCTCTATATCCATTAATGTCTAATGAGTAGAGAAGTTTATCTCTCTCTATCTTTGCAAATGTTAGGTGTCGTTTGAGTTTTGCAATGGTTGAGAGTGGAATTTCACCAAACTTTGAGCTAATTGGTAAGAGTTTTAGAGTCTCTATATTTTTAGAAAATTTACCTTTTAGATAGAGTCGCACAAACTGTGTATTCATAGACTCCAAATCTGCAGCAAGCCCTACAATCTGCCCTTTTAGAGGAATTTGCATTGCGATTTGATAAGGTGTTAATCCATAACTTAGAGCCTTGTTTTTATCTATATCTAACTCTATCTCTGTAAAGTCTTTGTCCCAACTTGTGGAGACAGAGGTTAAACCTGCAACCTCTTCCATAGCTTTTTTAACTTGGTGTGACTTTTCTGATAATCCATTAACATAAGGAGAGCTTAACCTTGTATCGACAGTGGCTTTTATACTTGAAAGGGCTGTTGCTCCAAAATCGAATACATCATTTCGCTTAACCCCTTTAAGGTGTGAGAGCTTCTCTCTAATAATATCTTCAAGCTCCCAAATAGATTTATCTCTTTTAAATCTATTGACTGCATTAATAGTAATGGTTGCCTCACTTGGTAGATTTCCACTCCCGAGACTTAAAACTCCTGCCTCTCCACCAAAGGCTACAGAACTCATTTTAACCCATGGTTGACTATGTAGCCATTTTAAGATAGGTTCTATCTTCTTCTCTGCACTATCCACACTCTCATTTGCACTAAAGGCTATTTGAGCCTTAATAATCCCTGTATCCATTGGTGGCATAGCATCTTTACCAATGGTTGGCATAATATTTTTTAGGCTTAGAACTAAAATCATAATAACACTCATGGTTAGCATCATTCTACGCAAAAACCAAAATTTACCATTGGAGAAGTTTATAACTCCTACATAGGGTTTAACTAACATAAGTAAAAAACTTTTATGCTATAATTTTTCAAAAAGGTTCTATCATGAGTAGAAAACTCGTAAGCTTTGATTGGGCAATGAAAAAGATTTTAAGACAAAAGGCAAATTTTGTTATCTTAGAAGGTTTTTTAACTGAACTTTTGAAATTTGATGTAAAGATAGAAGAGGTTTTAGAGAGTGAGGCAAATCAAGAGAATGAAGATGATAAATTTAACAGAGTTGATTTACTTGCTAAAAATGAAAACGGACAGCTTATTTTAATTGAAGTTCAATATAGCAGTGAAATTGACTACTTTCAAAGAATGCTTTATGGTTCATCTAAACTAATTACAGAATATATCTCAAAAGGCGATAGTGGTTATAAAAATATTAAAAAAGTTTACTCTGTAAATATTGTCTATTTTTATTTGGGACAAGGTGAAGATTATGTATATTATGGAAAAACAGAGTTTAGAGGATTGCATAAAAAAGATGATATTTTAAGACCATCAAAAAGACAACAAGAAGATTTTAATATTGATACCATTTCAGATATATATCCTGAATATTATATTTTAAGAGTCAATCAATTTAATGATATTGCTAAAAATAGCCTTGATGAGTGGATATATTTTCTAAAAAATGAGGAGATAAAGAGTGATTTTAAGGCTAAAGGGTTAAATGAAGCCAAAGAGACGCTAGATATTATGAAGCTTGATGATAAGGCTAGAGCTATCTATAAAAGAAAAGAAGAGAATAAAATGTATAAAAATTCTCTTTTATATACAGCTAAACTTAAAGGTAGAAAAGAGAGAGAGATTGAAATTGCTAAAAATCTGCTATTGGCAAATATGGATATAGAGTTTATTTCTGAAACGACAGGTCTTAGTATTGAGGAGATAGAGGAGTTAAATTAAGAAGTTTGTGGATTTAGATGATAATGATAAGTTATCATTATTACCAGACTCCTTTGCCCCTCTAGCTCTCTTTTGAAGCTCATCTTTAATTGAGTAAATAGTAAAGACTTAACCATCTTGTTTCAAGCTAAAAAACTTGACAATTCGTATCTTTTAAGATACACTACACTATGTACACAATTAAAGAGACTGAAATATTTTCAAAATGGTTACTAAAACTCAAAGATACAAAAGGTAAAGTTTCCATTTTACGGAGAATTAAAAGAGTAGCACAAGGTAATTTTGGAGACCATAAATCTGTTGGCGACAATGTAAGCGAACTTAGAATAACAACTGGTCCAGGTTATCGTGTCTATTATACCCAAAGAGGTAGTGAAATTATTGTTTTACTAATCGGTGGCGATAAATCAAGCCAATCAAAAGATATAGAAAAAGCAAAAGAGTTAGCAAAGGAGTACCAAGATGAGTAGTGAATTAAATACATTTGATATAGCAAAATATCTTGATAGCAATGAAGTTATTGCAGAATATCTTTCTCAAATATTGGAAGATGGTGATTTAGATGAACTTTTATCAGCTATTGGAGATATTGCAAGAGCCAAAGGAATGACTCAAATTGCAAAAGATACAGGACTAGGTAGAGAGAGTCTTTACAAATCGTTTACTGTAGGGGCAAGACCTAGATTTGATACTGTTTTAAAAGTTTTAAACTCTTTTGGTGTTCGCCTACAGGCTGTTTCTTAGATAAAGTTGTATTTAAGTTTTGTTTATAAAAGGGCTTTGACCTAGGCTGTCGAAAAAAGCTAATTTAAGTAATTATTATACCCCTGAAAGATGGATATAAAAAAATCCAAAGAAAACAAACAATAAAAAACATAAATTTTTTCGATAAAATAAAAGAAAAAAAGATTATCAAATGTTACAACTATCAAAAATAAAAAAAAGTCGAGATGAATGGAGAGAGAAAGCCAAAAAAAGAGCAGAAGAGCTATGGGAGATGAGAAAAGTTCATAAGTATTATAAAGAG
>JALVXC010000022.1 GCA_027038275.1 Campylobacteraceae bacterium
ATTTGAAGATACTCCCTTATAGGGTTTGAAACGTTCTTTCTGATTCATCATTTTGAACAAAGTTTTTCTCGCAATCCTCTTCCATAATCTATGATTTGGGAGAGGTTAGAGAAAAAGGGAATGTTTGTCTTTTAAATAATTTTTCTATAATATAAAAAAATATATAATAACACTGAATTATTAATTAAGCACTGTCCTGAAATAAGAGAAAAAGACTTAATTAACTATTCCTAAGTTCTTTAAAATCTTAATGTATGAGGTTCTGATTAGATATAAAAGCTGTAATCAGGTAAAACATTAACAGCATAAAACCCTTGTCTGAAAAGTCAAGGTTGCAAGTTGAGGCAAAAGTTCCTCATCTTGTAGACAGAACCAGTCATACTTTGTCTTCGTTAATTAAGTTAAGAGAGGTTGCTTAGTTTGGCTAAGCATTACTCCTTTTATCTCGTATTCATGACAAAGGAAGCCTCTCCCACGAAGGTCTCTTTGATTTGGGAGAGTGAGGTTCACATCATGGGCGACCTCCGTGTTTGCCCCTCTTTTTAATACAGTAAATTTAAATTTTTCCAATTTTTTATCTTTTTTAACTATAATCTCTTTTATGAAAAAGATATTATTACTTCTAACATATACAACACTGCTCACTTTTGCAGAGATTCCAAAAGAGTTCTCTTATGTAAAAGAGAAGATACCAACCATAGAGCTAGAGCTACGTTATGCTTCAACAAATAACTTTGTAGGAGAGGTTATAGATGGTTATTTAGCCCCTAGAGCTATCTTAACCACAAAGGCAACACTTGCCTTAGCCAAAGTTCAAAAAGAGCTAGAGAGTTTTGGTTTAGGGCTTAAGATATTTGATGGTTACCGACCACAAAGAGCAGTTAACCATTTTGTTCGTTGGGGTAGGAACTTGGCTAACAAAAAGATGAAGCAAGAGTACTATCCAAATGTACAAAAGAGAAATCTTTTTAAAGAAGGTTACATAGCAAAGCGTTCAGGACATAGTAGAGGAAGTACGGTTGATTTAACTATTATAGACTTAAAAACCAAAGAGGAGCTAGATATGGGTTCTAGTTTTGACTTTTTTGGGAAAGAGTCGTGGGTGCATTATGCAGATATAACATCTCAACAGAGAGCCAATAGAATGTTGCTAAATCAAGTTATGACAAAGTATGGATTTAGAGCTTATGCACAGGAGTGGTGGCATTTTACTTTAGACAACGAACCTTACAAGAAGAGATATTTTGATTTTGAGGTGAAGTAGTTTGGGCAAAGCCCAAACATGATTAATCTTTTTTAATCTCTTTATGAACAACAGTTGTTAAGCCAAGAAGTTTCCAGCCTAAAAGTCCTGAACGGTAGTATAGTATTTTACTTTTTGGGTAGTTGTATTTTAATAGTCCTGAAATAAGGTGACGAGATTGTTCACACCAAACTCCATTACAAAAAATTGCTAAATCTTTTGCATTTGAGAAATTCCAAGTTCCATTAGTATCTACCGTCATACCTAAAAGCATAAAGATTCTTTTTGCTTTCTCTTTTGTAGCATTTTGCATAATTGGAAAAGGTAAATTAATAGCAGATGGAATAGTCTCTAGTTCAAACCAACTTTTAAGACGAGCATCAATAATTACTCCTTTTCCTGTTGCTACCTCATTCTCCATAAACTTAAGAATTTCAATCTCTTCAATATTTTTTATACCTGGAAACACATGAGTTGGTTGAACACAAAATGGTGGACAGGGACGAGATGTTTTAGTGTAGTCATCTGTTAATCTATTGTCAACATCTTGAATCCGTTCAACTTTGACTTTTTCTCCTGAGTCAGTAGTGTAGACATAGGGAATATCTTTAGTAATCTTAACAACAACATTCTCTCCAAAAAGAGAAGCAACCAATAGTGGAAGTAGAAGTAGTTTTTTCATCTGTTTTACCTTTGTTATTTTAATAGTTAATCTAAAGGAATACGGATTTTTTGCCCAACATAGATACGGTCAGGTCTTGTTATCTCTGGGTTTGCTTTGTAGATACGTTTAAATTCCATAACATTTCCATAAGCACGTTTTGCTATTTTACCAAGCGTATCACCTTTTCTGACAACAATAATTCTCATCTCTTTTTTACGAGAGACTACCTCTTTTTCAATCTCTGTACTATACTCTTTGTATTCTTTATTTGTATTGATTACCGTGCTTGATACTTTCGCCTCTTCGATTTCATTACTAATTTGTGCAGAGAGTTGACTTAGAGTATCTGTTCCTTTATTATCTTGAATAGTCACTTTGTTATAGACATCAATCTTTTTTTTATTATTATCAATATGTGTGTCTTCATTGATATTTATATTCTCTAAAGCACTTTCTAAATCAGATGAAACAGAGTCTACTTCAGTAGTTGAGAGTTCATTAATAAGCTCTTTATCTTGTTTTGTAACAGGAGGAGTTGTTTCATCTGAACTACTTTTCTCTTCATTTATCTGTTTCATCACTTTAGATACAATGGCTGCTACCTCTTCAGGTGACATTTTAGATTCTGATGAGGCAACTACTTGTTGAACTTTACTAGAGACTTCATTTTGTATAGTCTCCTCTTTTTGAACCTCTTCTTTTTTTACTTCAACTTGAGTCTCTTCTGTGCTCTCTGTTTTTTCTGCTTGTGTATTTTCATTACTCTTTTGCTCTGTTTCTGGGACTTCATCATCTTTTTGGGTTTCACTCTGTACACTTTGAGGTAGATTATCCATTGAGACTTGTAGACTAGTATCTATACTGTCATCTGATTTACTCATCTTATAGCCAAAGTATCCAGCTACTGCTAATGCAATAAGAATAAGTAAACCAATAAGTTTACCTTTACCCCCACCTTCATCATTACTAGAGCCATGTAGCTCTGCCCCTTCTACCTCTTGTCTATAGTAGTCATTGTACTCTTCTTGATTGTATTCATCTTTCTTTAACATAGTTTCTCCTTTTGTTGTATGTTATTTTGGAATGATTGTAGTTAAACCCAAAATTTCCCAATACTGCATACCTCCCCTATAGTATAACATTTTTGATTTTGGATACCCTAATTTTACTAAATTCTTCATGGCTCGTACTCCCTGTTGACACCATGGTCCGTTATCAAAGATTAGTAACATTTGTGCATCATTAAAGTTCCATTCACCTCCTTCTTTTGTTACTCCTAAAAGAGAGAAAATTTTCTCTATATATGGATTTTTACCTCCTTTTGAAGCTAAAATTGAGAAAGGAATATTGGTTGAGCCTGGAATTGTTCCTACTTTATTCCATTTTGGCATTCTTGCATCTACTAGAATACCCTTGTTTTTAGCTACTTTGTTTTGAAGAAAATCTAGTACATCTAATTCGCTTACAGTCTCAATTCCTTCAATAGGTTGAAAAGGTTGTATACTAAATGGAGGAGCTGGACGAGAAGTTTTGCTATATGAGTTGGTGAGTTTGTGTTTAGTGTCTTGTATTCTTTGAATTCTAAAAGGTTTTCCATCTATCTCAATATCGACATAAGGTAGTCCTTTTTTTATATTTACTTCAAGTGCACTTGCAGATGAAGCAAATAGTGAAAGAATCAAAAAACTTTTAATAAGGTCTTTTTTTCTAATCATTATATCAGCTCCTTGACATTTAGTTTTTGTTATGTTTCTTTTTTTAGAAAACTGTTAAGTTTTATTTTAGCTTAATTTTTCTTAGTTAACTATGAAGTTTTTATAATTTTAAAATTATTATAGTAAGCAAATAAAAATAGATAAGAGAGGAGAATAGTATAAATAAAGAGTATAGAGTGGGTAAGCTTTAACTCACTCTACATCCCCACTTAAAGTAGCGACGATACTCTCTAAGTGGGGAGATAACAATGCGTTTATGAAATCTACTTGCATGAATAAATTTACCATGACCGATATATATACCCACATGGTTAACACCTTTATGATGCTTAGAGTTAAAGAATATTAGGTCACCTCTTCTTAAGTGTTTTCGACTAACTTTCATGCCTATTTTAGCCTGTCTCCATGAGTTTCTTGGGATTTTTATTCCATTGAGAGCAAAAACGGCTTTGGTAAAACCTGAACAGTCATAAGCATAAGGTCCATTGCCTCCCCATTTATATTTCTTTCCTAATTTTGATTTTGCTGTGGCTTCTATATAGTAGCCTAGATAAGCTTTATTGATTTTTCTTTTTTTTGCCTCTAAACTTACAGTTAGTAGAGTAAAAGATAGAAAGAATAAGATTATCTTTTTAAATTTCATCTAAGAATCCTTTTGGTGAAAAAATTCAGGAATTATATAATTAAAAATTTTATTTAGGTTTAAAAATAATAAATATAGAAAAAAAATAAACACAATGGGAATTTTTTATTTAATTAAATATTAATATAGAGGATAGAAGAGCTTCTATTAACGCTATTTGAGTATAATGCCAAAAAAGTATAAAGTGATGAAAATGGATTTAATAGAGAAAGTAAAGAAAAAAGAGCGTTTGAGTCAAAAAGAGGGTGAAGCACTTTATGAGTTAGATTTATTTACCTTGGGTGAGTTGGCTGATGAGATTCGTCAAGAGAAGTTTGGGAAAAAAACCTATTTTAATATCAATCGTCATATTAACCCAACCAATGTCTGTGCAGATATTTGTAAGTTTTGTGCCTATAGTGCAAGTCGTAAAAATCCCAACCAATATACCCTGAGTCATGAGCAGATTCTACAGATTGCTCAAAACTCTATTGAAAAAGGGGCAAAAGAGTTGCATATTGTCTCTGCTCATAATCCTCATGATGGGGTAGAGTGGTATATGGGTGCTTTTAGAAAGATACGAGAGAAGTTTCCTGATGTACATATTAAAGCTATGACAGCAGCCGAAGTAGATTTTTTACATCGCGAGTATGGCTTAACTTATAATGAGATTTTAGACCAGATGATAGAGAGTGGTGTAGACTCTATG
Organism: Campylobacteraceae bacterium; assembly: GCA_027038275.1. Classification (GTDB taxonomy): domain Bacteria; phylum Campylobacterota; class Campylobacteria; order Campylobacterales; family Sulfurovaceae; genus UBA1140. The sequence goes on from JALVXC010000022.1 coordinate 4,954, forward strand.
CCAGGTGGAGGTGCTGAGATATTTGATGAAGAGGTTAGAGAGTATCTCTGTAAAGGTAAAGTAAGCTCTAAGCAGTGGCTAGAGATTCATGAAAAGTGGCACAATAGAGGCAAAGAGTCCAATGCTACTATGCTTTTTGGTCATGTTGAGAGTCGAGCTAATAGAATTGACCATATGATTAGACTTCGAGATTTACAAGATAGAACAGGAGGGTTTAATGCTTTTATTCCTTTGGTTTATCAAAGAGACAATAACTTTTTAAAGATTAAAGAGTATCTAACAGGTCAAGAGATTTTAAAGACATATGCTATTTCAAGAATTTTGCTAGATAATATTTCAAATATTAAAGCCTATTGGGCAACTTCTACTATTAATTTAGCTCTTATAGCTCAAGAGTTTGGAGCTAATGATTTAGATGGAACAATTGAAAAAGAGTCAATTCAATCGGCAGCAGGGGCAAATAGTTCTAATGGTATGGAGTTAGAAGATTTTATAGCTCTTATTAAAAATTCAGGCTTTATACCTGTTGAGAGGGATAGTTTGTATAATGAGTTGAGGGTTTATGAGTAGTTTTCTGCTATAATAAATTCTTGAATTTTTATATAGATTTTAAAAAGTAAATATTAGACATTTTGCAAAATTAGGAAATAATGACTTTAGTATAAATGCTCCTACTTAGAGTTTTACAAGAAGTCCATTAAAGGAAAATAAGAAATGAGTACACAATATGATATTGATTATCTAACTATTTATGGGTTTAAATCTATTAAAAAATTAAATAAATTCCCAATGAATAAACTTAATGTTCTTATTGGAGCAAATGGTGCAGGAAAGAGTAACTTTGTTGCATACTTTAAAATGCTTAGTGAACTTGTAGAGGGTCGTTTACAAAATTGGACAACCAAGCAAGGAACAGCAGATAGAATATTGAGTTTTGGAGTTAAAGAGACAGATAGCTTAAAATCTTTTATAGAGTTTGGTCTAAATGGATATAAATTTGTTTTAGAACCAACTGTAGATGGTGGATTCTATTTTGAAAGAGAGGAGTTGTATTATAAAGGAGTGTATTATGGAGATAAATGGATTGATTTAGGGGCTGGGCATACTGAATCAAAATTAAAAGATGAGTATGAAAGCTTAGGTTCTAATAGTGTAGCTGATTATTGTTATAGCTCAATTTCATCTTGGAATATATATCATTTTCATGATACTAGTGATACAGCAGGTGTTAAAAGAGTAGGAGCATTACATGACAATAAATTTCTGCGTTCTGATGCATCAAATTTAGCAGCATTTCTATATAAACTAAAAAAAGAATCATTGGATGTTTATAAGCAGATATGTAAAACCATATCTTTGGCTATTCCTCTTTTTGATGACTTTGTATTAGAGCCAATAACATTACCTTCTGAAGAACAACAGATACGCCTACTTTGGAAACAAAAAAATAGTGACTATGAGTTATGGCCAAGTCAGTTATCTGATGGTTCTATACGCTTTATTTGTCTTGTTACTGCATTGTTACAGCCTAATCCACCATCAACTATTATTATTGATGAACCAGAGCTTGGGCTTCATCCTTATGCTATTACTATTTTGGGTGGTTTACTTCGTTCTGCTTCTACTCGTATGCAAGTTATTGTATCTACTCAGTCTGTTCCTCTTGTAAATGAGTTTGAGATAGAAGATTTAATAGTAGTTGAGAGAGAAGATGGTGCAACAGTATTTAAACGCCCTAAAGAAGCTGATTTTAAAATTTGGCTTGATGAGTATTCTGTGGGTGAATTATGGGAAAAAAACATACTTGGTGGGAGACCTAAAAAATGATTAGAGTACATGTAATCTGCGAAGGTCAAACAGAAGAGATGTTTGTTAATGAAGTTTTGGCTGAATCATTTAGAGCTAAAGGTATTGAACTTTATGCTTCTTTGGTTGGAAAACCTGGGCATAAAGGTGGTAATCTCAAGTTTGAAAGATTATTTAATGATATAAAGAGTAGATTGTTGGGTGATAAAACAGCATACTGTACAACTTTTTTTGACTACTATGGATTACCTGAAGGTTTTCCAGGAAAAAAAGAAGCAAATAATTTAACAAAATTTTCTGATAAAGCAATGTATATAAATAGAATTTTAGTTGAAAAATTAACGGAAAAACTAGGAGAAAATGCTGTTTGTAGGTTTATACCATATATTCAAATGTATGAATTTGAAGCTTTGTTATTTAGTCTACCTATGACTCTTGCTACTAGTATAGATTGTGAACAAGATAAAGAGAAATTTCAAGCCATAAGAGATAATTTTAATTCACCAGAAGAAATAAACAATAGTCCACAAACTGCTCCTAGTAAAAGAATAGAAAAATTGTGTAATGGGTATGATAAAGTTACAGCAGGTTCAATTGCTGCAATAGATATTGGATTAAATAAAATTCGTAATGAATGTTCATTGTTTAATGCATGGTTAAGTGATTTAGAGAATTTGAGTAAATAAGATGACTAAAATTCACTACCCATATAATGAATTTAGAGAAGACTTAAAGATATTGACAAATAAGATAGACCAAGAGTTTGATACCATAGTTCCCATCTCTCGTGGAGGGCTTAGTATAGGGCAGATGTTAGGAGAGTTTTATAACATTCGTCAAGTCTATGCTATTAATACTATTGGCTATGAGGGAACAAAAAAGCTAGATGAGGTTAAGGTTTTTCACCTTCCAAATCTTGAAAATGGAAATAGAGTTTTAGTTGTTGATGATATTGTTGATAGTGGCGATACTTTAGTAGCAGTATTAGATATTTTAAAGAGAGAGTACCCAAAAGTAAAATTTTTTACAGCTTCTCTCTTTTACAAACCAACAGCTGTAATTGAGCCTACATGGTGGGCAAGACAAACAGAGGATTGGATAGAATTTTTTTGGTCGGAGGATTTAAAGCAGTGAAGGTATTCAAATTTTTTTTAGGTATTGTTTTAGTAGAGGTAGTTAGCATTGTGCTCTTTGCACTCTCTCCTCAAACTTTTGATGAGATGGGGGCTTTGCGTTTAGTAGTTCCTCTCTTTTTTGTTGCACTTATGGTTGCTTTTTGGTTCTCTTCTCTTAGTGAACATTTCTATAAAGAGAGAGAACATGAGATAAAAGAGAACTTCTCTAAAGAGCGAGAAAAGTTACGTGTAAAAGCCGAAAGAGATAAAATGAAAGTGGTAAAGGAGGCACAAAAAGAGATTACTAAAGAGGCAAAGATTACTCATGCAAAAGCTAATTTTAAAGTAGGTGCTTCTTTTGCTGGTGTATTGGGTGTGGGTGCTCTCTTTATGTTGGCTCAATTTGTTACAGCAGGGCTCTTAACTATGACAGCAGCAGGTGGTGCTATTGGTGGGTACTATTGGCGTGGCAAGAGAATAGAAGATAAAAAGAAGATGAAAGAGTTAGAGGTTATTGATACTAAGGTCATAACTCATAATAAGTAAAAAATTGAATTTGTTTAAAAGTAGTCATCTGTTATACTTCCTTTACTTAAAATGAGGAATCAGAAATATGATTTTAATGATAGATAACTATGATAGCTTTACTTATAATGTAGTGCAGTACTGTTTAGAGTTGGGTGCAAATTTAAAAGTAATTCGTAACGATGAGTTGAGTGTAGAGGAGATTAAAAAATTAAATCCACAAAAGATTATTATCTCTCCAGGTCCAGCTACACCTGATGATGCAGGAGTAACTCTTGATGTGATTAGAGAGTTTGCTAATACAACACCTATTTTTGGTATCTGTTTAGGACATCAAAGCATTGCTCAAGCTTTTGGAGCAGAGGTGATTCGTGCTAAAAATATGATGCATGGAAAGACTTCTCAAATAGAGATTAAGAGAGAAACATCTATTTTTAAAGGGTTGCCAGAGGAGTTTAGAGCAACTCGTTACCACTCTTTGACTGTCAACAAAGAGAATCTACCAGATGAGGTTGTGGTTACCTCTTACTCTAAAGATGACCATGAGATTATGTCTTTAGAGATTAAAAACAAAGATATATATGGAGTACAGTTTCACCCTGAATCGATTATGTCTGAGTATGGTTATGAGATGTTAGATAACTTTTTAAAACTTTAATGGAACATTATGAGCCGAATAGCATTTTATAGTTTTTATATTTTATATGCAGTGGCTCTAGTCTATTTAGCAATAACTCTACCCATTGGACCAAATGAAGCTTTTGTTTATTATTCAACTGATGATATAGTTTTAAAATTTTTAACGCATATTACTAATAGTTGGTTCAAGAGTGGTTTATCGTTTCGTTTTCCTTTTGTTTTATTTGGATTAATTAATATTTATCTTTTTTATATAATGTCAAAGTCCTATTTTAAAAAAGAGGAAGAGAGCTATTTCGCAACAATGGTATTTGCACTTCTACCAGGAATTATTACGGCATCAGTTATTGTCAATATGGCTGTTGTTGTTGTAACTTTAGTGTTACTATTTTTAATTGTTTATAGAGAAGAGAGGCTTTTTTGGGTTAGTATTACTATTATGGCACTATTGCTTTTTATTCATGATGCTTCTATTATTTTTTTTATTGGATTGGGACTATTTTCTGTTTCAAAAAGAGATAAAACTCTTCTTATATTTTCAATTACTTTTTCTATTATTTCTCTAATTTACTTTAACAAGTTAGATATAGGAGGACACCCTAGTGGAAAGTTTTTGGAGCTTATAGGACTCTATTTGGCACTATTTTCTCCTTTAGTATTTATCTACTTCTTTTATGCTCTATATCGTATTTGGCAACGTGAGCAAAAAGATATTTTGTGGTATATCTCTTTTACAGCTTTTATTCTCTCTATTCTACTCTCTTTAAGACAACAGGTAATTATGACAGATTTTGCTCCCTATGTTATTGTCTCTGTAGTTTTAATGATGTTGGTATATCAAAGAACTCTTAAGGTGCGTCTACCTCAATTTCAAACGCTATATAGATGGGGACTTAGGATTGCTGTAGGGTCTCTCTTTTTTACAACTTTTATTATTGTATTTCATCAGAATTTTTTCTCTCTGATTAAAGATAAATCTAAACATTTTGCCTACCCATTCTATCAACCATATTGGCAGGTACAGGAGTTGAGAGAGATTGGTGAGAATTGTTACACTGTAAAAAACTTAAAACGACAATATCAGTTAAAATATTATGGTATTGAGGCTTGTTCTAAATGAGATGTTCCTAAAATACACATAGAAGTGAAACTTCTTAAGAGTATAAGTTGCTAATATAGAGATTAAATCCTGCTAATGGTAGACTAACATCAACACAATTTAAACAAGGAGAACTCAATGGCTCAAAAAGCGATTAGAGAATATGACGCAAAGTCAATTTTAGCTCGACATTGGGATAAGTACTTTCCAGATTTTACTTATTCTTATGAAACAGTATTGGTTCAAAATGGAGCTGAATTAAAAGAGGCTGCAAAAGAGAACGCATGGTTAAATGAAAAAACTTTGGTAGCAAAACCAGATATGCTTTTTGGGAAAAGAGGAAAAAATGGTCTAGTTCTTTTTAAAGACCAAAAACCAGGTGATGTAACTCTTGAAAAAGCTGCATCATGGATTGATGAAAAGTGTTCAGAGAAACAAGAGGTTTACTTCTCTTTTGATGGAGATACTCCACAAGGTGAACCATCTGTAGATATGTTAACACACTTTATTGTTGAGCCATTTACTCCTCATTCTCAAGAAGAAGAGTACTACATTTCAGCTACTTGTGTTGGTGATGAAGATATGCTTTACATGTCTGCTGAAGGTGGAATGGAAGTAGAAGAGGGTTGGGATGAAAAGGTAACAGAAGTTGCTTTTAAAATTACAGATACAGAAGAGGAGATTGCTCAAAAAATTAGAGCAAATATCCCTGCTGATGTTGCAGAGGGAGACAAAGAGAACTTTGCTAAGTTTGCCATTGGATTCTTTAAAGCTTATCGTGAACTTAACTTTGCATATTTAGAGATTAACCCATTTGTACTTCAAGGAAACAAAGTAGAACTCCTTGATATGGTTGCAAAACTTGACGATACAGCAGGATTTATGATGGCTTCTGAGTGGGGCGATATTGAGTACCCAACATCATTTGGTATGGAAGAGAAATCTCCTGAAGTATTGGCTGTAGAAGAGGCAGATGCTAAAACAGGTGCATCACTTAAGTTAACACTCCTTAAGCCAGAGGCTAGAATTTGGACTATGGTTGCAGGTGGTGGTGCTTCTGTTGTTTATGCCGATACCATTGCAGATATGGCAGGTATTGATGACCTTGCAAACTATGGTGAGTACTCTGGTGGACCAACTACTGGTGAGACTAAGTTCTATGCAGAGACAATTTTTGACCTTATGACTCGTGAGCCAGACCCACAAGGTAGAGGTAAAGTTCTTATTATTGGTGGAGCGATTGCTAACTTTACAGATGTTGCTAAGACATTTACAGGGATTATCCAAGCGTTTGAGAACTACCAAGATAAGCTTAAAGCAGTGGACACAAAAATCTATGTAAGACGTGGTGGACCAAACTATGAGAAAGGTCTTAAAGATATTAAAGAAGCAGCCGATAGAATGGGTCTTTACATCGAAGTTTATGGACCAGAGACACACGTAACAGATATCGTACGTATGGCACTAGAGAAGTAGGGAGAAGAGATATGTCAAAATTATTTACTAAAGATACACAAGCAATTTTTTGGAACAACAACAAAACTGCTATCCAAAGAATGTTAGACTATGACTATACAATTAAAAGAGAGAAACCATCGGTAGCTGCTATTGTTGCACCGACTAGCTCAAACAAATTTGAGAAGTTCTTCTATGGTGCAGATGAGATTATGATTCCACTTTACAAGAGTACAGCAGAGGCAAAAGCTGCTCAACCACAAGCAGATGTACTTTTAAACTTTGCATCTTTTAGAACTGCTTACAATGTAACTATGGAAGCTCTTGAGATTGGTGGGTTTAAGACCATTATGATTACTGCTGAGGGTATTCCTGAGAGACTAGCACGTACTATGAATGCAAAAGCAAGAAGCTTAGGTGTTACCGTAATTGGACCTGCTACTGTTGGTGCAATCTCTCCAGGTGCATTTAAGATTGCTAATATTGGTGGTACTATTGATAACATCATTAACTCTAAACTTCATAGAGCTGGTTCATGTGGTCTTGTAACACGTTCAGGTGGTCTTTTCAATGAGCTTTCTAATATTATTGCTATTAATGCTGATGGTATTGCAGAGGGTGTAGCAATTGGTGGAGACCGATTTGTTGGTTCAGTATTTATCGACAATCTTCTTAGAATGGAAGCCAATCCAGATGTAAAATATATGATTTTACTTGGAGAAGTTGGTGGTACAGAGGAGTACAAAGTAATTGAAGCCGTTAAGTCAGGTAAGATTACTAAGCCAATTATTGCTTGGTGTATTGGTACTATTGCTAAATATTACGATAGTGGTGTTCAGTTTGGTCACGCTGGAGCTTCTGCAAATGGTGAGATGGAGACAGCAGAGTATAAAAACAATGCAATGAGAGAAGCAGGTATTCACGTACCAGAAACATTCAATGACCTTCCAGCAAAAATTAAAGAGGTTTATGAGTCTCTTAACCTTGCCCCAATTCCTGAGCCTGAAATTAATATAGTACCAAAAGTAAGAAGACCTAAGCAGTTTATCTGTACAATCTCAGATGATAGAGGAGAAGAGGCAACTTATGCAGGATTCCCAATCTCATCTGTTGCAACACCTGACACAGGAAAAGGAATCGGAGATGTTATCTCTCTATTATGGTTCAAAAAACAGTATCCAAAATGGGCTACAGACTTTATTGAGACAGTAATTAAAACAGTAGCAGACCATGGACCAGCAGTATCTGGAGCTCACAATGCAAAAGTAACTGCAAGAGCAGGTAAATCGGTTGTTGAGTCACTTGTAACTGGACTTCTTACTATTGGACCTAGATTTGGTGGGGCGATTGATGGTGCTGCTAAATACTTTAAATATGCAGATGATAATAATCTTTCTCCAAAAGAGTTCTTAGGTTATATGAAGAAGCAAGGTATTCCAATTCCTGGAATTGGTCACAGAATTAAGTCTCTTAAAAACCCTGACCTAAGAGTTACAGGACTTATGAACTATGCAGCAGAGCATTTCCCTTCAACTCCACTACTTGATTATGCAAGAACAGTTGAGGCACTTACTACAAGTAAGAAAGAGAACCTAATTCTTAACGTTGATGGTACTATTGGTATTCTTATGGTAGATATGTGGAGAGCTTTAGGTTACTCAGAAGAGGAGATAGATGAGTTTATTGAGAGTGGTACACTTAACGCATTCTTTATTGTTGGTCGTTCAATCGGATTTATCGGTCATGTACTTGATGAAAAACGTCTTGCAATGCCTATGTATCGTCACCCTATGGATGACATCTTATATGATGTTCAGAAGGCTGAAAAAATATAAAACTTTAAATTTTAATTTAAATAATTAAAATCTTCTTAAACCTATGGTATAATTTTAAAAATTAAATTATACCAAGGTTCTTCTTTTGAAAAATAAATCTGCATTTACTATGATTGAACTTGTTTTTGTTATTGTTGTTTTAGGTATTTTGGCTTCTATTGCTATGGGGCGTATGGATAGAGATTTAAAACAAGAGGCTTCTTCTACAATTCTTTCTCATATACGTTTAGCTCAACAGTTGGCTTTGAGGGACAATAAACATAGGAGTGATAATAATGCCAAATGGCAAAAAGCCTATTGGCAGATTGCTTTTGATACTAACAAAGGTAATTATACTGTTTGTTCAGATTTAAATTTAGATGGTTCAATAGTAAAGAAAGAATCAGCTGTTGACCCTACAGATGGAAAGTATCTTTTTAATGATAATACAGGAGATAGTGAAATGAGTAATAAAGTTTTATTAAAAAATAAATTTGGAATTCATATAATTTCTCCATCAGCAGGGTGTATAGGAAGTAATTCTATAGCATTTGATTATCTTGGTAGACCTCATATAGATATTAGCAATGCTACTAATGACTTTTCCAAAGTTATGAAAGATGATTGTAATTTAACCTTTACTATGTCAACAGATGAAGATAATGATGGAAACGATGATACTTTTATAATTACTATTGAAGCAGAGACGGGACACTCTTTTATTGTAGGGCAAGAGGAGTCATAAGTTAATTTTTTCTGATTATCATGCTATCTCATTATAGTTAATATGGGGTAACCTCATTATTATAGATATGAGTTACTCCATCATTGGGGTCTTGTGGTAGCTCTTCATAAGGATTAGGATAGATTTGTTCATCTGTATTATACGGGTCAGGATATGTATTATCTGTCCCATAATCATTAATATATGGGTCAGGTTCATAATAGACAGGAACTTCTTCCTCTTCCTCATTATCTTTATTTTCAATTGATTGATTAGGACTCTCTTCGTAAATAATTTGATTTTCATTAGGGCGAGTATACTTCTGTTTTAAAAAAATATCTAAATACTCTTTAATTCTCTTTTTCCCTTCAGGATTTTCCATTTTATCTGCCCACTCAGATAGGTTTGAAAAATCCCAATCAGGAAAGCGATAATCTTTATGTTCACTCATCCATTTATCTATTGCCTCATCTTGGTCTAAATCTTGAGCATTTTTCATGATATTTAACATATCAATAAGAGGAGCTGTCTCACTGTTTTTAGATAGATATTTATTTGCTAACTCAATATACTTCTCATCATCATTATCTGTAATAATAGAGAGTTCAATTCCATTTACAATTGAGTATTCAACAGTTTGTGGTAACTTTGTATCACCTCTTGCTTGATATTTTGCAATCATATTGTCCAATACTTCCATTGCTTTTTCTTTGTCTTCACGCATAAGGGGAAAACTTTGAGCAAACTGTAACTCCTCTATCTCTTTATCAAATCGTCGCTCTTTATCATTACTAAATCTTTTAATAAGCTCATCATAAGTACTAAGAAGGTCATCTAATGATTGTAGTCTAGCCTGTTTAAGTCTAGCCTCTATATAGATTTTTAAGAGTTCTACATTGTCACTGTTATTAAACTTCTTTATAACTCTACCGTAGTCTTCTATTGCAGATTCAGTATCATTGTTAGGGTAAATATTGTCTAATGTTGCCTTTCTAAAAAGTGCATCAGCAAAGATTTTTAAAATTTTTGGGTCATTACTATTTTGACTCTTTTTAATCACTCTATTATATAGTTCAAATGCTTCACTATCTTCAGATTTTTGAAAATGTATAGAGGCAACTCTTAATAGCTCATTTAACTCATTACTTAGATTATTATCTTGATTTGTTTGTTTAGTTTTAATCTCATTTTTTTTAGGAGATCTCTCTATATCTTTAGTCTCCTTTATAGTAGAGACTCTATCTATAGGTAAACTACTTTTATTATTCGTTTTTTCTATAGTTTCGTCAAATAGTCCTAGATTAATCCCTATTGCCAATAGAGTTACCAATATAAGTATAAAAATCAAAGGTTTAAGCATGAGAGTAGTTCCTAAAATATTAAGTTGTCTAAATTTAATTCTAGCATAGAAAAATAAAAGTTATATCATTTTTTTTTAAGGCTAAAGTTTTATAATTAGTTAAAGGATAAATTATGAATAAAAAAGTCACATTTGCAACTATATTTATTTATATTCTGCTTTTTTTTTCTGTAAGCTATGCAGAAGAGCCTAATAGTGGAAGATATACTAGCTCCTATACATCTATTGATGAAAAAGATTGTACCACACTCGATAGTGATGATATTGGAAGTATACAAGAGTGTGAATCTTTTGAAGATATTGGTGTAAAAGTATTAGAGGGTGATATGCGTCAAAGTATTACATTAATACGCCAAAATAGAGAGTATGTCTTAGATTTTCAATCTACAGTAAGCTCAGCTTTTTCTTCTTTGGGTACAAAGATAGAGTGGAGACATGAGAAAGATAACCCTAAAAATCTTAAGGGGATGATTGTCCGTTTTGAACTTTATGATGACCCCAATAATTTAGATAAGATTCACTCCTATTTAGTAGTAAGTAAAATTACACCTCATGCTATTTGTGTTGTGGGAAAGATTCCTCCTCAATCCAAACAAAATGAATTAGCAAGAGCTATGCTTGATGCAAAAAGTGAGTTGCCTTGTATTAATATGGAAAAACATTAAAATAAACAATTAATATAGCTATCTGTTTCTTAAAATTAAAAGTTAACAGCCCCTATATCTTGGGCTTTGAAGAGTTTTTAAATATTTGAAATCTTCCACGATTTGAACACTTTTACTCTATATACTACCCCATGAAAGAGATGGTTTTCTTCCTATTTTCCAATCTTTCATGGCTTTTACTTAATATATTTTTTCCCAAGCCCTATAGGCAAAGGTAAAAGCTTCTTCTTTTAATCAGAAAATTTTTTGATATAATCTCTTTAAATTTTTTATTAAGAGATTATTTTTTGGAAAAAACAGCATTTACTATGATTGAACTTATTTTTGTTATCGTTGTTTTAGGTATTTTAGCCTCTTTAGCAATGGGACGAATGGATAGAGATTTGAAACAAGAGGCATCTGAGACAATTTTATCACATATTCGACTAGCTCAACAGTTAGCATTGAGAGATAATAAACATCGCAAAGACAATAATGCTCTATGGCAAAGAGCCTATTGGCGTTTTGAGTATGGAAAATGTAGAAACACAACTAATGATAATGGTACAGCAGAGTATTACTATAGAGTTGGTTCTGCAACAACATTAGATACAGGTTTCAATAAGAATGAATCTGCAATTAATCCTATGGATGGTAAATATCTCTATACTATGAATAAGTGTGATGATTTACAAAGTGATGAGAGTCCAACTATCTTGATTTCAAAAAAGTTTGGAATTAATAGAATACGAAAATATGGTGGATGTAGTAGTGTACAGCATATAGCTTTTGATTATTTAGGTAGACCACATCATCAAATAGCAAGTTATGGTAGTGCTAATTTCTCTAAAATTATGCATACCGATTGTAGATTAAAATTTGAAATGTCTACAGGAGATAGTTTTATTATTACTATAGAAGCTGAAACAGGACATGCTTTTATTGTAGGGCAAGAAGCATTATAATCATTAATAAAAGCTAAAGTCAGTTAAAAATGTATCAAAAATAAAATAATTTAATTTTTTTAAAAAACTTTTGAAAAACCCTTGACATATTCCTATGATTTCTCTATAATACGCGTCCAAGAACATTGGGGACGACTTAGAGTTTAAGTCAAGAGAGTCACCGAAGTTTTTAAGTGGTCTTTAACAACTAAATATAAGAGAACAAAACAAACGTCTATTTGAGTTTTTTTCGATATTTTTTAAAATAAAAATACGATAAAGAGAAAACTTAATTAGAAATTTTTAAGTGATTCTCTGAAATAGGTTTAAACTTATTTTCATTAATTTTAATGGAGAGTTTGATCCTGGCTCAGAGTGAACGCTGGCGGCGTGCTTAACACATGCAAGTCGAACGGAAACAATAGGTACTTGTACCTAGTTGTCGAGTGGCGAACGGGTGAGTAAAGTATAGTTAATTTGCCTCTTAGAGGGGGATAGCCATTGGAAACGATGATTAATACCCCATACTCCTTATATAGTAAATATATAAGGGAAAAGCTTTTGTGCTAAGAGATAAGACTATATCCTATCAGCTAGTTGGTGGTGTAAGAGACTACCAAGGCAATGACGGGTAGCTGGTCTGAGAGGATGATCAGCCACACTGGAACTGAGACACGGTCCAGACTCCTACGGGA
>JALVXC010000023.1 GCA_027038275.1 Campylobacteraceae bacterium
TAGCTACACATCCATCTGTAAAGTTTGTAGTTGTAGTATTATCTTCACTCTGTGCTATAATATTTCCATCAAAGGCAATTGCTACATTGTTATTGGTTGCATTTAACTCCATCATATAAATAAAATCAGGGTGACTAGAGCTTGGTAAATTTCTTAAGTTCAAATCAACAGCAAAGTGGTCAGGGTAAAACTCTAAATCAATAGGGTGAACTTGAAGTGCAATATTACATCCCGATTTACTATTGCCATCACTAGAGGTGATTGAACTATTTACAATACAATCATTTTTATCTCTATCTATGGCTGTCCAGTTCTCATCTGTTACTTGTGTTAATCTGTAGCTACCTACATTGTTATGCTTAAAGTTAGAAATATTAGCAATACCATCTATATAGTTTATATTTTGCTCAATAGGGTCTGTGTCTGCACAAGTAAGCCCTGTAGAGTTAAAATCAAAAGAGGCATTAAAATCTCTATTATAACCTACTGATGGCTCAACTCCTCCATATTTAGTAGCAATCATGCTTAGATTATACTCATAACCAGAGGCTACTCTTAATGTTTTGTTAATAGGATTTCTACTATTGATTCTCTCTTGATTACCATCTGCTAGACTAATATAAAAACTCTCTGGTCGAATTGAAAATTTATCTTTGGCATCATCTGTTCTGTTTGCATCACTCGAAGCCATTAAACTTTCAAAACAGTCTCTATAATTTGAATCACACTGCTGTTGCACAATAGAACCATCTTTATCAATAGCATAAGTAATTTGAAATAGAGCCTCTTTTGTAGCAGGTATAGAGTTCAAGTCTGAACCATCTAGTACTAAAATACGACTACTAGGATTCTCATGAGAGAAGTAGTAGTAACCTGTATAGAGTGGTTTGCTAGGATTATTTACATCAATTAGGTCTATTTTTACAGGTACTTTTACCAACTGCTCTTCATTTGTCATATTCTCATCATAAAAAACTACATGGTAGTTAAAGTCTCGTCCTACTATTTGTGTATAGAGTGCAAAATCTTTAGAATTAAGGGCTGAATTTGTTCTTTGAATATTAAATCGTCCCTTTATCCCTTGAAAAGCTGAACCAAACTTAATAGCATAATCCTCAACCTCACCATCGGTCATAAATCCTGTAGGGTTAAGACTAGGAGAAGAGGAGACTCTTGCCCGTAGATAGGTAGTAGTATTGGTTACCAATCCATCTGAGAGAGAAAAAGTAATAGTATGTTCTCCAGCTGATAACTTAGAGCTTGAACTATATATTAAATCTGTTGAATCATCAAAGTGACCATCAATACCTTTGTCAATCCACACTTTAAGATAAGCCTCTTTAGATAGTTTAACCTTAATTTGATGTGTTGCATTTGTCTCAAAATATGTACCATTAATATCTGTTCCATCAAGTAGAGTTACACCATCATCATCATCAACTCCATTAAGGTCATCTCCATCTGCATTAATAGTATCATAAGAGTCAATATCATGGTCTACCTTATCTCCTAGATATATACCATTAGCAATATTGTGCCATGCAGGACCATAACTAATAGGTGCATCACCATAATCAGTAAAGAGAAGTTCGGCATTTAGACAGTTTGTTCCATCATTAAAGGTTGCAGGTTGAGAATCTGAAAGAAAAGATTTTTTCCCTGTATTGGTATCAAACTCATAAAATCCACTCCCTTTAGCATCATTGGCAAAAAATCTACCATTTTTATCTGAAAAAGTAGAGTCAAACTCTCCACTATGAGCCTCTCCTATCCTAGTTACTACTCCTGTAGATATATTAATCTTAACAAATTGTCCACCATCAATAATTCCATAAAGAAAATTACCATTAGGAGATAAAGAGAAATCTTTTATGTTAATACTTTCAGATAGACTCTTTTGAGTAACACTCTTATCATTAAGATTTATAATATACATCTTATCTGTATTGACCCCTATTCCTGCAACATAATAGTGTTCACTGTCGTAAATAGCACCAGCAAAGTGTTGATAGTTATGAAAATAATTAAGCAGTTCAGATGATGTATTAAGGTCTCCCAAATCTATAATCTTTCCTGTTCTACTAATCTTATATAGCTTTTGAAGATATAATCCATATATATAGTTATCATCAGGATTATACCCAATAGCATTATATTGACTACTCTCTCCTTCATCATCCATTACTTCAAATCTAAACGGATTTTGTGTTGTATCAATTCTATGTAACCACATCTTTCCTGTCTCATCACTTCCACGTTTTTTACTACTAGATAGGTACATATGTTCATCACAGGTAAAATGCTCTTCATTATGAGCATCATCATTTAAAATATAAATTATACTATTGCTTCTTCCCAAAGTAATATTTTTAGGTTTTTTTAATTTTATTATAAACTTCTCATCTGGCTCAATATTTCTATCTCCATTAATAGTCAATTTAAGTGTAGCAGAGGTACTACCTTTTGGAATATTCAATACCCCATTAGTAGCAATATAGTCATTGTCTTCTGTAGGACTACTACCATCTTGTGCTGTTTTATCATAAGTATAATACTCTACAGAGCCGTTTTCAGATGCTGGTTTATCTAAGAGTAGTTTAATATCTATAGTATGCGTTGAAGTATTTCCCTCATAGGTACTATAACTACTCTTCTCTATATCTAATTTAGGGTAAGAGCCATCATCATTAATAATCTCTCCACTAACAGTTTGTGGACCTGAAATAGTAATATTTTTCTCATTATAAATATAAAGATAGAACTCCTCATCCTCTTCTATACTCTTATCACCATTAATAGTTACAGGAATAGTTATATTTCTCTCTCCTCCATTAAATATGTAGTTTTTTTCATCTTCTATTCCAATATAATCACTATCTGATACCTTAGCACTACCATCAAAAGTATAATAACTAAAAGATGAACCAGCCAACGCAGGAGTATCTAAACTCAAAGTAAAGTTTAATGTTTTTGTACTACTATTTCCCTCAACAATCTCATAAGATGGCTTATCAAATTTTAATATCGCTAATGTTCCATCATCATTAATAATTGTCCCCTTAGCCGTATGTCCATGAACAACAATATGATGTTCATGTTTAACTTTTAAATAAAATTGTTCATCTTTTTCTACATTAGTATCTCCATTAACTGTAACTTGAATATTAATATCACGAGTTCCTTCTGGAATATTATATCTAGTAGTAGAAATAGCAACATAGTCATTGTCACTTACTTTAGCTGTACGATCTTTAGTATAATAGTCAAAATAACTATCTGCAACAGCATCAGCATCTAATTCACAATGAAAATTAAGAGTTCTAGTTGAGCTATTTCCCTCTACTACCGATACATTTGCTGTTGAGAAATGAACTCCTGGAAAATCTCCATCATCATTAAGTATTACCGCTTCACTTTGTGAATCAATAATATATTCACTTCCTGAAATAAACAGTTTAACATTCTCATCATCTTCTACTATATTATCTCCAATAGTAGAAATAGTTACTATCTTCTCTATATCTCCTGTTTTAAATGTCACACTTCCACTAACAGAACTGTAGTCCTCCCCTGCTATAGCCGATGGAGCATCACCATCTTGAGAATAATAATCTATAACTAAATCAGGCTCTCCTTCTGGATATGGCTTTGCTAAAAAGATACGACAAACTAAATTGTTACTCTCTCCCTCATTTCCCTCCTCTATATCGCCATCAGAACAACTTACATCTACTTTTATAGTATCATCATCATAGATATAAGCTGTTGCATGATTATCAGTAAGTGTTCCACTAGATATAGAGTCTATAATAACCTTAAAATTCTCTTTTGACTCAGGAGAGGTATCTCCTTTTATTACAATAGGTAAAACAACATGGTCATCTCCTGCTTTAGCTACGACTGTAGCTCCTGAAACGCCTATATAGTCATCTCCTGCATGAGCTGTATTATCAACTGTATGATAAGTTACAGTAATATCAGAGTCAAGGTCTCTATTAAAATAGGCAACCATATTAAGAGTTCTATCTATATCTTTTTCAACTATACTTTTACTATTAAAAGTTGTTAACTTTAATGGAGCTAAATCATCATCATAAACAGTTCCATCTCCACTACTATTTATAACTTCATATAATACATTTTCTGTTGAAATTTCAACGGTAACATATTCAGTATCTTCATGTATATCGTCATCTAATATAGGAACTTTAATTATCTTAGTTATTGGGTCTGTACTATTAAAATCAAGGTCTCCTTCAGTATAGATATAGTCACTTCCTGCTACAGTCGAACCATTATCTACAGTCTTATAGTGAACAGTTAATGACCCAAATAGAGAAGAGGGAGGAGATTCAATAGTAACATTAAACTCTAAATAGCCATCAG
>JALVXC010000024.1 GCA_027038275.1 Campylobacteraceae bacterium
CTTTTTTTTAATTACATCTTTAAAATTTTTAAATATTTTCTTATTCATGCTCTGATTTTCTGTTTTTATTTGTTGGTTTGTATTATAGCTAAATTTTTGTGATTTTTAAAATTAGAATTGCTGAGTAAAAATAAATAATTAAAAAAAAGGAAAATAAAATGTTAAAAAATATAACTCGTTTGGTATTGAGTATGGTTTTAGTTTTTGGGTTTGTTGCTTGTGGTGGAGGTAGTGGTAAGAAAACTATTTATAATGAAGTAGATTTGTCTAGTTTTAAAATCGAATTTTTAGAGTATGGAAAAGTAAAAATAGATTGGGGTGCTGTTGATGGAGCTAAATATTATGAAGTAAAATATTATGAGTTTGATAAATTTTTATATTCATCTGATATACCTTATACAACAGTAGAATCGCCTAGTATTATCATAGATGGATTGACTGAAGGAAAATGGTTTATCTCAGTAAAAGCAAGTAATGGAAAAATGGAAACTTCTCCAACTTTTGAATTAACTGCTACTAGTGCTACAATGTATGATTCTAAGGAATCAGAAAATTCAACAAAAATAACCACAAAGAGTATAAGTGGAAAAACATTTAAGATAACAAATCTTGATGGACTTACATCTTCAGTAGTTACTTTTAATAATGATAAAACAATTACAACTGTTGTAGGTTCTCCTGACTATCCATTTTCAAAGCATTTGATATGGAAAGTATCTAAAACAGGAGAACTAAGAACAATTAGTAAAGTATATGGTGAAGATACTGTATTGGAAACCTTTATACATAAACAGACAGGTTATCAAGATGGTTGTTACATAATTAGTACTTCACAAGTAGATAGTAATAGGTGGAAAAATAAATATCAACTTTGTCCAAGTTCTACTGATATTGAAAAAACAAAAAAAATTGTTGTTGTAAGTGGAAACTATAAAGAAAGTGATTGGAATGATAATTTTGATTATATATCTGTTTCTCCAACAAATCAGTGGGCAGAAATGATAGATTCCATACCTTTCTATGGTAAAATGATTATTGATTTGGGGCTTGAATCTGGAACAGAAGAGGATAAAGCTAAACATAAAAACCCTTCATCAATA
Source organism: Campylobacteraceae bacterium (assembly GCA_027038275.1). GTDB lineage: Bacteria > Campylobacterota > Campylobacteria > Campylobacterales > Sulfurovaceae > UBA1140. The sequence goes on from JALVXC010000024.1 coordinate 1,101, forward strand.
CTTCTTAGTTGGTGGGTTAATAATAAAGCATATCTTCAATTAGATTTTAGAGATAAAGATGGTTATCTTCTACATACCTTTAAATTTAATAAAAGTGAAGGTCATAATAGTGCTTATATCGAATTTGATGGAAATAGACATAATGCAAGTGATGCTGAATTAAAAAGTACCATTCAAGGATTTATAAGAGTTGAAAATGGTAAATTTAAATTTGAAGGAGAATATAATACTAGAGTTAGAGTATCAAATTATATTGTTGGATTGGCTTCTAAAACTTGGGATATATCAAACTTTGACAGTATTGCTACTGTTTATATTAAAATGGGAGTATTACATACTTATTCATCAGAAGGCGAAGCTCATATGCCACTTTATATTTCATATTGATTATCAAGGAGTATAATGTCCCCAAAAATACTACACCTCTCAACACACGGCTTTTATCTAACAGACAAAACTATCTTAAACCCTATGCTAAAAGCAGGAATAGCATTGAGTGGAGCAAATGAGTCTATCAAAAACAAAAAAGGCGATGGGATTATAACTGCGTTGGAACTCTCTGGAATGGATTTGAGTCATACAGAGTTGGTTGTACTCTCTGCTTGTGAAACAGGAGTAGGAAAACTAGAAGATGGTGAAGGAGTAGCAGGGATAAACAAAGCATTTATGAAAGCAGGGGCTAAATATGTGGTTATGTCTTTGTGGTCTGTTCCTGCACACCCTACAGAGGAGTTAATGACAAAGTTTTATAAAAATCTGCAAAAGGGGCAATCTTATAGTGAGGCTTTGAGAGGGGCTAAGATTTGGTGGATTAAAAATAGACACTCTCACCCTTATTTTTGGGGTGGGTTTGTTGGGAGTGGGAGGGATTAGTAAAACTATACTTATTTCTAAAATTAATAAAATTAAGAAATAAGTACTAATTTTTAATGACTTATTTTGTATAATAGTAAAAAATTTAAAATAAGTAGTTAATAAAATGTTTATAGGAAGAGAAAAAGAGTTAGCCACACTAAATGAAATATACCAAAGAGAAAACTCTAGTTATATAGCAATCTATGGCAGAAGACGAATTGGTAAAACAGAGATGGTTAGGCACTTTGCAAAAGAGAAAAAGGTCAAACTATTTTTGGAATTTACAGGAGAATACAATAGTAGTACCCCTTATCAATTAGCAAATTTTATCAATAGATTGGAGAGAAGTTTATCGTTTTCTTATGTAAAAAAGATTGGTTCATGGAATCAAGCTTTTAATCTACTTGAATCAAAACTTGATGAAGTGGTTTTAGAAGATAGAGAAAAGATTATACTTTTTTTTGATGAGATGCCTTGGCTTGATAGTGATAACTCCAATTTTTTTAGTTCAATGTCCTATTTTTGGAATACCTATTGTGAGAAGAGAGATGATATTATGCTAATCGTTTGTGGCTCTTCGGCTTCATATATGATAAATAGAGTAGTTAACAATCAAGGACCAAATCATAATAGATTGACCGATATTATTCCTCTGTTTCCATTTGATTTAAAAGAGACAAAAGAGATGTTGCACAAGATGGGATTTCGACTCTCTGATATGGCTGTTGTAGAGACCTATATGACCTTTGGTGGGGTGGCTAAATATCTCTCTTATCTCAATCCACAACTTACACTAAAACAGAATATTCAAAAACTTTGCTTTGAGTATGGTGGTATGCTTGTAGATGAGTATGAGAATCTGTTCATCTCTCTTTTTGGACTTAATGGACACCATCAGCGTATTGTAGATATACTCGCTTCTAAATGGAGTGGTTTTACACAATCTGAAATTATGAAGAGACTAAAGACAACTTCTAGTATGAAAAAGCCTCTTGAGGAGCTTGTTGTATCGGGATTTGTATCAAAAGAGTATAAGTTTGGGCAAAAAAGCAGAGATATAGTCTATAGACTCCAAGACCCATTTAGTTACTTTCATAACAAATGGATAAAGGGTGTCAATAGCAATATTTTGCTACATAACAATAACTATTGGCAGGAGATGAGTTCAACAGCCTCTTATAACTCTTGGAGAGGTTTTGCATTTGAGAATATCTGTCATATTCATATCAAAAATATCAAAAAGGCTTTGGGCATTTCAGGTATATTAACTCAAAGCAATTATTGGTCATTTAAATCAGATAACAAGAGTAAAAAAGGTGCTCAAATTGACCTACTTATAAAACATATAAAAAGCAATGATATTGAGATTATTGAATGTAAATATTATAGGGGAGAGTTTACTATCTCCAAAAAATATAGAGATGAGATTATAGATAAGATTAATACATTTAATGAGCAGACAAATCATAAATATAATCTAAGAGTAATTTTTATTACAAGCAATGGAATTAAACGAAATGCTCACTATTATGATATTTGTCAGAATGATTTTACTGTTGAGATACTGTTTGAGTGATGAGAAACATATCTTTAAAATTGGTGATAAAAACAAAGATTTTAAACAGATAAAAGATATGAAAAACTCTTATATTGTGGCTATATAATTAGAGCCGAGATTTAATGTGTGACATGGTCACACCTACAATATTTTTTATTAGTTATTCTGTTATGCTATAATACACAAAAAAACAAAAGCAAAATCATGAAAAGACTACCCATAGGCATAAGCGATTTTAGAAGAGTAATAAAAGACAATAACTATTTTATAGACAAATCATTAATAATCCAAGAACTTATAAACTCAAACGCACAGATAACGCTTTTGCCAAGACCTAGACGTTTTGGTAAGACTCTAAATCTCTCTATGCTTCGCTACTTTTTTGAAAACAGAGAAAGTAGTGAGGAGCTTTTTAAAGATTTAGCTATATATCAAACAGAAGAGTTTAGAGAACATCTAAACCGATACCCTGTTATATTTTTGAGTTTTAAAGATATAAAAAGTAGTAGCTTTGAAGCGAGTTATAGTAAACTCTACTCTTTGATTCAAGAGGAGTTTATGAGACATTTTGAAGAGATAAATATAGATAGTCTAAACTTTTTAGACAAATTAAACTATATGAATATTTTAGAGGGAAAGGCTACACAACAAAATATAGAAAATAGCCTATCTCTACTCTCTAAACTGCTATCTCAAATATATAATCAACAAGTAGTAATTCTAATAGATGAGTATGACACCCCAATCCATACCTCATACTTGCATGGATACTACAATGAATTTATAGAGTTTATACGAAACCTACTTAGTGGAGCATTTAAAGATAATGAGTTTTTATATAG
>JALVXC010000025.1 GCA_027038275.1 Campylobacteraceae bacterium
AATACTGATGATAAATTAATGATAGTTAGTGCTGGTATTTGGAATCTATTAATAGCTTAGAGAGTATGAATTGATATAGATATATGCTTTTTTAGGTGAAAAATTTAATTCGCAACTTCTCTATTATTTTTTTGAGTGTTTGGGGGTGGGGAATGTCAGTTTTAATATAACATAATGTCCTTTAAGAAGGAATACGTAATCGCATACCCTCATAAATTTGGTCTGGATTTTTAATAATTTCAGGATTTGCTAAAAATATTTTTGGATATGCTTTAGAGTCTCCATAAGCTCTTTTAGCAATACGAGAGAGAGTATCTCCTTTTTTTACAATAATAACACGCATCTCATTTTCTCTATAGGCTACCTCTTCTTTTATAGATGTTGAGTATTGGGTTTCTATCTTATTTTCAACTGGCTCTTGTTCTAAAATATGATTTATACTATCGGTTAACTCTACCAATGCTTCATTGTTACTATTTTTACTACTCTCTTGTTGAGTGTTGTTTAGTATGACTTTATTGTAGTAGTTGGTCTCTTTTAACTCTTTTTGATTAGATTTAGTAGATTCAGCAGTTATAAGTTGCTCTTCAAGAGAAGTCTCTTTTTGTGTATCTACCTGCTCCATGATAGTTTGTACTATTAGAGCAATTTCTTTTTGAGAGATAGTTGTTGTTTCTTCTTTATTACTCTTAATCTTACTATTTTTTGTCTGTTCAGTTATTTGTGGTACTTGTATATTAGGATTAAAATATTTATATAGAAAATAATCTGCTAAAATAAATATAATAAGGAGAGTGACTAGAAAAATAATTTTTATTAGTTGATGTACTCTCTTCTCTTTCTCATAAGCTTTAAGTTCTCGCATTTCACGTTTATATGAATTATAATAATCGTTGGCATATTTATTAGAATTGTAGTACATAGATTCTCCTCATATAATCAATTAAAAACATATATTATTAAATAATAACTTATTTTAACATTATAAAACTTAAAGTTAAATTTAAAATTATGTATTAAAAATAAAAAGATGCTTTTTTTTAGTTTTCACGATTGAAACACTTTTAGTTGCTAAAATAACGTCATGAGAGTCATAAAATCTCCTCAATATTTTCCCAACTGACTCTCATTGATGGTTTTATATTTTATATTTTTTTCATCTCCCACCTCCAATAGGAACGGTATGAAACTGTCGTTTAACACTCTTTTTTCCAACTCTCCCATTTTAAATTTGAATATTTTTTTAGGAACAGAGAGTGTTTTTTGTGTTTAAAATCTGAGTTCGAGGGAGTGCATTTGTCATAAAAGAGTAGATTACATATAGGTTCGGTTTAAAGAGTTTTGTATTTTTGTAGAGTATATAATTAACTGACCATAAAATATGTCATTTATTATGGTTAGGTACTTATTATTTTATAGATACTTTTTAATATTCAAAAAAGTTTAAAATTGTTATTTTTTTGACCCAAAATTTTGTGTCCAGTAGACTTTATAGTCTGAGTTTTCATCTACTGCTACAGCAACACCTACTTCTGTAAATTGACTGTTCATAAGATTGTTACAGTGTGCAGGAGAGGAAATCCATGCTTCTACAGCAGATTTAATAGTTGGTTGACCACCTGCAATATTTTCACCAATAACCTTATAGTTAACATAACCATTAGCTTCAATTCTATCAATAAAATAGCTTTTCTCTCCGTTGTTTGAACCTGTAATATCAGAATCTGTTCCTGAGCCATAATGAGAAAAAGTATTACTTGTGGCTAAGTCATAAGAGTGTTCATAAGCAGCATCATAAAGTTCATTATTCCAAGTAAGTTCAGGAGCTGCAGGAACAATACCTAAACCATCATGACAATCTCTTGCTACAGAACGAGCTTTGTTTATGGCTCTTAAAATCTCCTCTTTAGTTGTTTGTGTTGCTTTATCATGAGCTGTACCATTAATAGTATTTTTTGTAGTTGGTGCAGAGCTAGATGCTCCACCACATCCAATAAATAAGATTGAAGCAATTATAAGTAAAAATGTTTTAATTAGTTCCATAATATTTCCTTATATTTTTTTATGTTAAAAAAAGTATAACAGTATTAAACTTAATTAATATTTAACAAATTAGAATATTTTTCAAATTTTATTAAATTTTAACAAAAATAGTATAAATAAGGGAAAAAGATGTTGTTGAACTTAGGTTAGTAGGGACGTTTGCCCACAATATTTCCATAAGGGTAGTATTTGCAAACAGTTACATACCCTCCTTTAAAGCGACCTTTTTGGTATTGAGCAGAGGCACAGCCAACCTTTTGGGTTGATTTCCATACAATTTGCGTGTAGTGACCACATATTTTGCTAGTTTTGCATTGATTACTACTATAGTTGTAGTATTGTTGTTCATTGTACCATCTCTGAATGATACTTTTTAAATTAGGTTTAGCATTACGACTAAAAGCATAAAGATTTTCACCATATTTATGATTAAGATTATTTGGGTCATGGGTAAATTTACCTGTTTGAGCTAAGTAATTAGCATAGTTCTGTGCATCTTGTTCTAAAATATCACTTCCTATGAGAGTATGACCTTGAAAATGTTGTTCTCTTAGTTGGTTATGTATTTTTACATAATCTTTAGTGTTTGATATAGAGGATTTAGTATCTTGTTTCTGTGGAGCTTGACATGCTATAAATATTAATACAAAAAATATAGATAGAATATACTTTTTCATTACTGGATTACCAATCCATCTCTATTTATCTTCTCCCATCTTCCTCCATCTAGTAGTCCATCACTACTCTCTTTACACCCCATACATATCTCTGATATACCATTATGAAAAGGAAACGCAAAATCATACATAGGCTTTAGAACTATCTCTAAGTTTCTATTAAAAAAACCTATTTTCCCATTGATTCTAGTTCTAGCTAACCCATCTGAAAACTTATCTGGTTTTCCATCAAAGGTCAGTGTCTCTCTAATCTTTCCATCTTGACGTAGGTAGTAGAATCTATTTTTTATTTTAATAGGAATTACCTCTTGACCATGGAAATTTACATGGTTAAGAAACTCTCTATTGACATAGTTACTTTGAATATCTTTTTTTGGTGGAATAGGATTGTTATTAGAACAAGCTACAAAAAATAAAATAGATAGAGTAGGGATTAAATATTTCATTTTAGAGCCTTTTTTATTAGATTATAGCACTCTAAAATAAAAAAATCCCTTTAGTTAAAAAGGGAATAGATTAGATAGGTAAAACGCGAATATTTGGGTCAAGTTTCTCTTTTAATATATTTTCAATAGCAAAGAGTGTACCTGTACTTGCAGAGGCACAACCACTACATGCTCCTAGGTATCTAATGTAGATGTCTATGTGTTCACCATTCTCTTTAATATCAAGAACCTCCATATCTCCACCGTCCATAATAAGCATCTGACGAATATTATCATCGATTGTCTTCTCTACTGCTTTTAGTTTTTGAACAATTGTCATCTTTGCAAATTCCATATTACTATCCTCACTATTTGCTTGTGCTAGTTTCTCTTTTTCATACTCTTCAAGTAAATCAACTAGATATATATCTTTCTCTTCATGACCACCAGGCTTAATACATGACTTACAGAACGCTCCAGCTTTAGTATAGTCGGTAATCTGCTCAACTGTTGTAAGGTCATTTAGTCTAATTACCTCTCTTAGTGTACTAAGTGAGACTCTTGCACACTCACAAATAATTATCTCCTCTTCAAAGCTCTCCATATCTACATTCATATATTGAGCTGCTGCTTTTTTAATAACATCATAAGCCATAACGCTACAATGCATCTTTTGAGGAGGAACAGATGGAACATCAGGTGTATCTCTCATCGCTTTTTCCACGTCGATATTGGTAATTTTAACAGCCTCTTGAACGGTTTTACCTTTACATAGCTCAGCCATTGTATCAGATGAGGCAATTGCTGTTCCACAACCAAACGATTTAAACTTTGACTCTTTAATCACATCTGTCTTTGGGTCTACAGCCCAATAGAGACGAACTGCATCTCCACAAGACTCTGCTCCAAAGTCAGCTACAATGAGTTTTGCACCCATTACTTCTGCCTCTTCTTCTGTTATCTCACCCATATTTCTTGGGTTATTCATCAAGTCTGTTACCTTTTGGCTATACTCATCCCAAATGGTACCACCTATTAAGTTATCTAATCCCATATTTTTCCTTTACTTTTTATTAGTGTGCAGTTAAACCAGACTCATGACCCTTTGGGGCATAAGCATAAGAGCTTGAAATCTCTCGTAATCTTTTAACAGCTTTTTTAACAACCTCAAGTGTATAGTCAAGCTCCTCTTTTGTGGTGTATCTACTTAAAGAGAATCTAATAGCTGTATGTGCTAAATCTTCATCAGCTCCTATTGCCTCCATAACAGAGTTTGCTTCAAGCTCTTCAGAGGCACACGCTGAACCTGTACTTGCTGCAACTCCTGCTCGGTTTAAGTCCCAAAGCATAGACTCACCCTCTATTCCTCTAAATGAGATAAGAATTGTATTTGATGTTCTCTTTTCTCTAGGAGTTACTACAAATGTATCTGGAATCTCTAAAAGAGCATCTTCAAATTCATCTCTTAGCTCTTTTACATCTTCCATCTCAAAATCAAGTGAGTCAATAGCCTGTTCCATCGCTTTACCCATACCAACAATACCTGCCACATTGAGTGTTCCAGAGCGTAACCCTCCCATTTGAGAACCACCATGTAGAAGTGGCATAAGCTCTCTACCTCTTTTAATGTATAATGCACCAACACCTTTTGGTCCATGGAACTTATGTGCAGAGAAGGTTAAGTAGTCAACATTAAAGCTCTGTACATCAATAGGTAGTTTACCTATGGCTTGAACAGCGTCTGTATGAAAGAGAACACCATGCTCTTTACAAATCTCTCCAATCTCCTCAACAGGGAAGATAGCACCCGTTTCATTATTTGCCCACATAACAGAGACTAAAGCAGTTTTATCTGTAATGGCATCTCTAACCGATTGTGCTTCTATAAGTCCTTCAGAGTTAATAGGTAGGTAAGTAACTTTGCACCCTTGCGACTCAATAAACTTAGCTGTAGCAATAATCGATGGGTGTTCAACCTCCGAGACTATAATATGGTTCTTTTTTCCTGTTAAGATATACTCAAAATAGATAGATTTCAAAACCCAGTTATTGCTCTCTGTAGCACAGGAGGTGATAACCACGGAATCCTTTCTGTCAGCGTGAATACCTGCATAGATTTTCTCCATAGCAGTTTTAATATAAGGGTGTGTCTCTCCTGCAAACGCATGTAGAGAGTTAGGGTTACCATATTTTTCTACAAAAAATGGCTCCATCTCCTTAAATACTTGTGGGTCAACCATAGTAGTAGCGTTATTGTCTAAATAAACTCTCATTAATTTCCTTTGAGTCTAGCTCATAAATTTTAAATCGGACAAATTTAGTCCTAATTAACTTTTTCTATACTACATCATACAACCTTAAAAAAGCATAAAGTATAAAAAATTTTGCGATTATACTCCTTTGCTGGTTAAAAAGGAGTTAGTGGAGTTTTGTAAATTTTAGAATTTATTATGGTCAGGTACTTAATCTATCTAACGATTATAACAATTAATGTGATAAAAAGATTTCATATATTTTAATAAAATAAAAAATATTACTTAATAATTTATTTTTATTTAAAAACTATAAATTTTCTATGAATATAGATATAAAGTTTACAAATATAGATATTTATAAAATAAAATATGGATATAATTTATATAAGTATATTTTAAAGGAGTTGATAATGAGACCATTTTTGCTAGTAGAGTCTTCTGTTGTTAACGACTCTAAACATGTTAAAGAGGGTAGTACCATTCTAGAACCTCTATCTATTGAAGAGTATAAAAATCTTTTTGTTGTTTATAAGCAAGAGAGTAACTTTAAAAAAATGGTTGAGATTTCGGAGAAACTATTAAGAATTAAGTTAAATAAATTTGGAAAGTATCATAAAAAAACAGTTATAGCTCTCTTGAAATTAGCTGATTCAACTTATGCTATTGGAGAAGAAGATAAATCAATTCTATTATATGAAAGAGCAATCTCTATTAACAATAGAATTCATGGAGAAGATTCACTTGAAAATGCATCTATATTTAGTCTATTGGGAAATATCTACTTTGCAATGGACAACCAAGATGAAGCTCTTAAATACTATAAAAAAGCATTAAATATTCGCCAAAAAGAGTTAGGAGAGCTACATCCATTAACTGCAAGTAGTAATCATGAGTTAGGATTTTTTTATGCCTCTTTGGAGGAGTATGAGTTAGCATTGCCTCTTTTTGAGAGTGCTTTAGCAACACGAGTTGAATTGTATCGTATGAGTCATCCACAAACAGCAGTTAGTTACAATAGTTTATCTCTATGTTACTATCATCTATTTGAGTATGATAAAGCCTATAGTGCTATGCTAAAAGCAATTGAGATTAAAGAGTTAATTTTATCTGCTGATGATAAGGGGTTGCTTCTTTGTAGAAAAAATTTAGTTGAGATGGAAAAACATCTCTCATTTAAGAGAAGTTTTTTAAAGAAACTACTCTCTATTTTTAGAAAGTAGCTATTTGTGATTGATTAATAAACTTATCATACTCATATATATCTTTTCTAAAGTAAGTTAGTCCATTTCTCTTAAAAACTGTAAAATAGGTTGTATAGACAGGTACTTTTTTTGTTAAATTAATTACTTTGTTTTTTAATGTATCTCTATACTTGTCAATAACTTTTAAATCTTTTCTACTAATTCTTGACTTTAGTACTTCGAGTAGCTCAAATGGTTTCTCTAGTCTCATACACCCTGAACTGTAGACACGATATCTGTATTGAAAGAGAGATTTGTTATCGGTATCGTGAAGATATACAGAGTATTTATTTGGAAACATAAACTTAACTCGTCCGAGTGCATTGTCATCTCCTGGGTACTGAACAAAACGGTATGGGATATGCCCTTTTGATTTATCAGCATAAGGAAATAGCATTTCAGGTTTAAAGTTTTTCATTTCTCCTTTTTTACTCCAACCATAAAATACATGAATATTATGCTCTTTAAGATAGTCAGGGTGCTCTTGTAGTGCAACAATTAAATCTCTTCGTACTAAATTCTCAGGAATAGTCCATGTAGGATTAAGTTCAAGATATGTCATATAGCTTGAAAAAATAGGTGTAGGACGCTCTGGTCTTCCTACTACAGCACGCATATTAAGAATTGAGACTCCATGTCTAAAATAGTCCATTCTAAAGTCAGGGATATTGACTCGAATGTACTCATCTGGAAATCTATTTGGAAAGACCTTAAGCTTGTCAAGGTTAGTAACAATTTGCTCTACAAGTAGATGAGTAGGTTTGTTTAGATAGTAGACAAGAATTTTATCAATTAATCCATTATGCTCTAATTTAAAACGGTCTCTATAGCTGTATATTGCTTGTTTTAAATCCTGGTCAAAAAGCTCACTAGTGTTGTTCCTATTTATCATATCCCCTGTTAATATTAAGCGTCTTTTTATATCACTTACATAAGGGTAGCTATCTCCTAATTTTAAATCTTTTGCATATTTTATACGTTCTGGTTGTCCCATATTTCTATAAAAAAGAAGAGAGTCAATTAAATCTTTATGTAGTTTTGGCAGAGGTGTTAGTGAGTTAAAAAATCCATTAAGGTTTTGATTTTTTAAAGCTAAAAAGAGCTTAGATGCAGTTGGTAGAGTTTTATCTACCATCTCCCAACTTGCTGTAATATCTTTCTCCTCCTTTAGATTAGCAATTTTTGTTTTAACTTTATCCCAATCAATATCACTCTTAACAATAAATTTAGTTAATGCTAAATAGGCACGAGTAAGTAAGATATCAAGTCTACTTAACTCTTCACTATTTTGATTAAGGTTCATATTGTCACTAAGCAAGTAGAGGTATTGCTCTATTTGACTTTGGTAAAAATCTTTATATTTATAGTTATAATAAGGATTTTGTAGAGCTTCTCTTAATGTATTTAAGTTTTGTGCATGTCCAATCCATAAAGGTTTATAGAAGTTCTTTGAATATAGCTGTTTTATAATATGTTGCTCTTCACTATAGTTTGATAGTTGTTGAGGCTGATTAGTAATAATAAACTTTAGTCTATTATCAAGTTGTGTAGAGTATAGTGTTGAGATAAAAAGCCCAATAAATAGTAGTAGTCGCAAGGGGTCTCTCCTGATTGTATAGTTTTTAAAATATTTATAAAAACTTAGCAAATTATGAAATTTTTAGAGATATTTTAAAAAAGAGTAAAGTAGCTTCAACCTTAGAGGACTAAGGTTGAAAGTTAGAATAGATTTTAGAAACGATATGCTGCACCAACTGTTGCACCCCATTGAGAAGCAGTATCTGATTTTTTCATATAGTTTACAACATCTGTAAATATTGAAATATTTTCATTAATTCCATAATCAAGCCCTGCACCATAAGAGAAACCAGTCTCTGTACTTGTACCTGCACCATTGGTTTTCGATGCACCAAGTAAACCATAAAGATTAAGACCCTCTACACTTGGAATATCATAGTTTGGTTTAAGGTAAGCACCAATTTGTTTAAATTTAGTATCAGCATCTTTTGCCACACCATAAGTACCTCTTAATTCAGCACCTAAATAGTCCATAAAGTCATAACCAAGTCTACCTGTAAGTCCAACTTGTCTATCTTGACCATCTTCATCACTGAATAAGTTAGCTCTATCGGTTTTATGTACAGCTACATCTGTTAAACCACCAGCAATATAAAAGTTTTTTGCTGCTACGGGAGCTGGAACTGGAACTGGTTTTGGGGCTGGAGCAGGAGCTGGAGCTGGAGCTGGAGCTGGAACAGCTATTGGTTCTGGCTCTGGAACTGGCTCAACTGGTACTTCTACAACAGGCTCTTGTTCAAAAACAGTAACAGGATTAATATCCCCCCCTGCAAAGCTTAAACTAGTAAGTGCAGCTAATGCTACAAGTGAATGTGTTAATTTCATATCGAAATCTCCTTTATAATTAAAAATATAGTGTAGTATAACACAAAGAGTTTAAAAGAACTCTTTAAAATAGTATTTATATATATGAAACAACTTAAGATATGTTTAAAATTATTATTATTTGTATTCAAATAGAGTATATATTGGGAAAAATTAAAAAAATATATGCTAGTAAAAGTGTCATATAGTTTATAGGTAGCTATTTTGTAAATTATATAGTATATAACTATAATAATCTTTCGATATAATTCGCATAATTATTTAGAGTATAGGAATTTTATTAATGCAAAAAATTAAAAATATTGCCGTTATTGCACACGTTGACCATGGTAAGACAACACTTGTTGACCAACTTCTTCAGCAATCAGGTACATTTGAAGCTCACCAAGAGGTTCAAGAGAGAGCAATGGATAGTGATGCCATTGAGATGGAGAGGGGAATTACTATTCTCTCTAAAAATACGGCAATTAACTATGGTGACCATAAAATTAATATTATTGACACCCCAGGTCACGCTGATTTTGGTGGTGAGGTTGAGCGTGTCTTAAAGATGGTAGATGGGGTACTATTACTTGTCGATGCACAAGAGGGGGTTATGCCTCAAACTAAGTTTGTTTTGAAGAAAGCAATTGCTTTTGGGATTATTCCTGTAGTTGTTATTAATAAAATAGACAAAGATGGTGCAGAGCCTGACAGAGTTATGGATGAAGTCTTTGACCTTTTGGTTGCTCTTGATGCAAATGAAGAGCAACTAGAGTTTCCTGTACTCTATGCTGCTTCACGTGATGGTTATGCTAAGTGGGAGCTTGAAGATGAGAACATAGATATGACTCCACTATTTGAAGCTATTTTAGAAAAAGTTCCATATCCACAAGGTTCACCTGATGCCGATACACAAGCACAGGTATTTACCCTAGATAGTGACAACTTTGTTGGACGTATTGGTATTGCTCGTATTTTTAATGGTAAAGTAAAAAAGGGTGATGAGTACTTACTTGTTAAAGCAGATGGTTCTAAAACTAAATCAAGAGTCTCTAAACTAATTGGTTTTAAAGGCTTAGAGCGAATGGATATAGATGAGGCAGAGGCTGGTGATATTGTTGCTATTGCAGGTTTTGCAGATATTGATGTTGGAGACTCTATTTGTGATGTTCAAAACCCTGTAGCACTTGACCCAATGCATGTAGAAGAGCCAACTCTTTCGGTTATTATGTCAGTCAATGATGGACCTCTAGCTGGTCAAGAGGGTAAACATGTAACCTCCAATAAAATTAGAGAGCGTCTTGAAAAGGAGATGGAGACAAACATAGCAATGCGTATGGAACCTATGGGAGATGCCTCTTTTAAAGTTTCAGGTAGGGGTGAGCTTCAGATTGGAATTTTAGCTGAAAATATGCGACGTGAAGGGTTTGAGTTTCTTTTAGCTCGTCCAGAGGTTGTAACTAAAGAGGAGAATGGTGTTAAAATGGAACCTTTTGAGCATTTGGTTGTTGATGTTCCAGAGGAGTTTCAAGGGGTTGCTATTGAGAAGCTTGGAAAGAGAAAGGCAAATATGACCTCTCTTACACCAATGCCTGATGGAACAGTACGTTTAGAGTTTGAGATTCCTGCTCGTGGACTTATTGGGTTTAGAAGTGAGTTTTTGACCGATACAAAAGGGGAGGGGATTATGAACCACTCCTACTTGGAGTATAGAGCCTATAGTGGTTCTGTTGAGTCAAGAACCCCTGGTGCATTGGTATCAATGGACGATGGTGAGGCTGTAGCTTTCTCTATATTTAACCTTCAAGCTCGTGGTACTATGTTTATTAAGCCACAAGATAAAGTCTACAATGGAATGGTCATAGGTGAGTCATCTCGACCTGGGGACTTAGAGGTTAACCCTCTTAAGGGTAAACAGTTGACCAATATGAGAACAAGTGGTGCAGATGATGCTATTAAACTTGTTCCTCCAAGAGAGATTACCCTAGAGTCTGCTATGGAGTGGATAGAAGATGATGAGCTAGTAGAGGTAACACCAGAGTCTATTCGTATTCGTAAAAAGGCATTAGACCCTGTTGTTCGACGTAGAGTAGCTCGTGATAAGAAGAATGCTAAATAGTTTTTAGCATTTAAACTCGTCCCAAAGCTTAAGCTTTGGTGAAATAGTTCAGTTGCTTATCCCCATCAAACCAAAATTAAAACAACAGAGAAAAAATATTGAAAAATTCATCACATAGTAGGGTTAGATATAGGTTTGCCTTTCTGATTAGGGAAAGTTAAATATTCTTCTTCATATTTTCTCTAACTTTATACTCTAATGCAGAATATATTAGCAATGAAAAGCGATGCAATTTGTTCAGTTTTTTTTAAAAAAGATAGAATCATCATGAAATTTTGGGTCTCTTAATCAACTTTCTACCAATCATTCTTTTGTGTAACATCAATATCTTCTAGTAGAGTCTCATCTTTTACAATATGTGAAGCGTACTCTTTTGCTTTTTGATACTGCTGTGTTGCAAAATATAGTTGAGCAATATTTTTATAGTTATTTTGTGTAACTCTATGCTCCTCTCCAAAGATGCTTTTGTTAATCTCTAAAGCTTTTTTATGATGTTCTATCGCCAAAGAGGTATTTCCCTGAATCTCTTCTAATACAGCTAGATTGGTATAGGATATTGCTGTGTCTATCTTCTCTTTTCTAATAATATCTTCTTTAATTTTAATAGTATTACGTGTTAAGTTAAGAGCTTTAGAGGTCTCTCCCATACTTGCATATAGTGTTCCTAAGTTATTATAGCTCTCTGCTGTACGGCTATCTCTATTGCCCAATGACATTTTTCTTATATTGAGTGCTTTGGTTAAATAGGCTAGTGCTTTTTTATACTCTTTTGTCTTTTTATAAATAAGCCCAAGATTATTATATGAGGTTGCTGTGTTTAAGTCTTCTGTTCCTAAAAATTGCTCTTTTATAGCAATAGATTGTTGATAAAACTTAATAGCACTTTTATAGTCACCACGCTTATATGCTCTCACTCCTTTATTATTTAAAATATTTGCTTCCTTTAATGCTTGGTGTTTCTGGTGATAGCTATAGTTTTGATTATGTTTTGAAGGCAAAAGTGGAGAACATGCAGTAAAGGCAAGAGAGATAAAAAGTAAAAATTTATGCATTAGTGGAATCCTATCGTAGTTTTTGAAATTATACAATAGGAATTTAAAAGTAGTTAACTAAAGATAAACTTTGTAGCCATTCCCATGACATCATCAATCATTGAACCATCTTTATCTTGGTCAATTAAACTACTTAATATATCTGTCATGCCTGAACTCCTAGAACTGTTATCTAAACTTGTAGATGACTTTTGTGTTAAAGCTCCTATAACCATTGGTGCTAACATTGGCAAGATACTTTTAATAATAGATGAACTTACCCCAGTCTCTTTCTCTACATGTTTTGCAACCTCTCTTGAGTTCTCTTTTGAACCTGTAAGTTCAGCTAATATTTCATCTCCTTCATCTTTAAAATTAGAGTTTTTAATATGTTCATCAGGTTTATCTAAAATATCACTATATTTTTTTGATTCAATATGCTTAATAAGTCCACCAGAGTCTTTGTCACTGTTAAGGTTTGATTTTGCTCCACCCATTAATATAGGGGCAAGTTTTCTAATAATTGAATCAGCATCTCCAATATCTATTCCAACTTGTTTAGCTATGCTTTTCACAATTGTAGGATTGTTAACAATCATATCGATTAGTCCAGCCATTCATGTTCCTTTTTATTATAATATACCTATTATAGCAAAGTTTTATAGAGTAAAAGTTTGTTTAGATGAAGAACTTTTAAACAAATAACATTTTTTAATCACATTTTAGGTAAAATCCCTTGGAAATAACTTAGGTAAATGGTGATAGAAATTGACAAAAAATGTAAAGCAAGTGCTTATGGTAGAGAAGATAGAGAAACAGTTTAAGTTATCTCCTCATATAAAAAAAGCATTTTTAGAGGTCAATAGAGAAAAATTTGTTCCAAAGGGTTTTGGACAGATGGCATTTAGTTTAGATGCTCTGCCTATGCAACAAAATCAGTGGATTTCATCACCTTTAACAGTTGCCAAGATGACACAATATCTTGAGCTAAAAGATGTAGACTCTGTTCTTGAGATAGGGTGTGGTAGTGGTTACCAAGCAGCAATACTCTCTAAACTTTGCCGTAGAGTCTTTACTATAGAGCGTATAGACTCTCTTCTTAAAGAGGCAAAAGAGCGTTTTCGTTCTGAAAAAATCAATAATATATTTACTCGCTTTGATGATGGTCAACGTGGATGGAGAGAGTATGCTCCATATGAGCGTATTCTATTCTCGGCAACAGCAAAATCTGTTCCCTCTGTACTCTTTTCTCAGTTAGCTGAAGGGGGTATACTCTTAGCCCCAATAGAGGAAAATGGTCTCCAAATTATTACTCGCTACTATAAAAATGATGGCAAAATAAGTTCTGATATAATAGAACCTTGTCTTTTTGTACCTATCGTAGATGGATGTGTTAAATAAACTCTTAACTATTTATATTGAAATTAAACTTTTGTAAAGTAAGAATATAATATATTTTTATTTAATAAAAATAAACAATATAAGATAGAGTATGATACAAAAAATCCTAATAGTATTTGGAACCCGACCAGAAGCAATAAAAATGGCACCATTAGTTAAAAAATTTCAAGAAGATTCAGAGCTTTTTGACCTAAAAGTATGTGTTACAGCACAACATAGAGAGATGTTAGACCAAGTCTTAGAGCTCTTTGAGATAGAGCCTGATTATGACTTAAATATTATGAAATCAGGGCAAGATTTATATGATGTAACTTCTAATGTTCTTCTTGGTATGAGAGAGGTTTTAGCAGAGTTTAAACCAGATGTTGTATTTGTTCATGGTGATACCTCTACAACATCTTCTACAGCATTAGCCGCCTTTTATCAACAGATTAAAGTTGCTCATGTTGAAGCAGGACTTAGAACAGGAGATATCTACTCCCCTTGGCCAGAAGAGGCTAATAGGCAGATTACAGGTGTTTTGTCTAACTACCATTTTGCACCAACTACAACAAGCAAAGAGAATCTACTTAGAGAAAATAAAGACCCAAAATCTATCTTAGTAACAGGAAATACAGTTATAGATGCACTCTATTTAGCGTTAGATAAAATTAAAAACAACAGTAGATTAAAAGAGAGTATAGTTAGCTCAATAGAAGATGAGATTGCAGATGAAAACTTTAGTTTAGAGTCATCAAAATTTATCTTAGTGACAGGACATAGACGTGAAAACCATGGGCAAGGGTTTATCAATATCTGTAAAGCTTTAAAGAGTATAGCTTTAAATAACCCTGATGTAGATATAGTCTACCCAGTACACTTAAATCCAAATGTTCAAAAACCTGTAAATGAGTTACTTTCAGATGTTGAAAATATCTACTTAATTAAGCCTATGCAGTATGAGGCATTTATCTATATGATGGATAAATCTTACTTCATTATTACCGATAGTGGTGGAGTACAAGAGGAAGCACCATCTTTAGGTAAACCTGTTTTAGTTATGCGAGATACTACAGAGAGACCAGAAGCACTAGAGGCTGGTACAGTTAAATTGGTCGGAACCGATACTGATTTAATTGTTCAAGAGTCTGAAAAACTTTTAAATGATAAAGAGGCTTATAGTTTAATGTCAAAAGCTCATAACCCTTATGGTGATGGAACATCTTGTGAGCAGATAGTTAATTTTTTTAGGAAAAATATTTAAAACTGTTAATCTAATAAAGATTAACAGTTTATTTAGTTTATTAAGGAATAACTACGTTAAGATTCATATGGTCTTCATCTGTATTTCCTTGTGCATCAATAACAACTAATTTAATATCATGAACTCCTGCTTCATTAGGAGCATACCATCTTTTCTTATGTGAACCAATATAGGTAGTTCCATCATACCATTTATAAGATACAATACCATTTACTCCAAAACTATTACTTCCGTTTAAATAAACAGCTCTATGAGATGGTGTAACATTTAAAACTTTATCTTCTCCTGCATCTGCTTGAAGTGAAGTGCCTGGGTCTGTGTTTAGTATTTTTACTTTTACATTTACAGTATCACTATCATTACGATCACTATCGTTAGTAACAGTCAATGTAATAGGATATGTTGCATTAACATCATTAGGCGGAGTGAAATCAAGTATTGACTCTTCTCCTAAAGTTGTTCCATTTACATCAGTCCATTTATAACTAGTAATATGTGAAAAATTAGCACCTGGAGTACTTGCTCCACCATCTAATGTTACACTTGTATTCGATGGAGTTATAGTTGCTGTAATATCTTCTCCTGCATTAGCGTGAGGTGTACTTATAGCTGTAACATTTATTACATCTTCATCTGTGCAACCTGTAGATGTTTTAATGATTAAGCTAATTTGTTGGAATTTTGATGTTGGAGTATACCAACGAGCAGCACCACTACCTAAATAGCTAGAGCCTTTATACCACTTATAAGATATAATTTCACCTGCACCTGGAGTAACTGTACTACCTTTACCATTAAGATATACAGAACGCTTTGAGGGTGTTACATACAAAATTTTATCTCCTCCTGCATTAGCTGTACAAGTAGCTTGTTCTTCAGAGGCATTTAGTGTTTGTATTCCTAAAATTAAACCTAAACAGACTATTGTTTTTAATGATTTCATCATTGACCTTTTTTATATATTTAATTACAAATATATTTTACATATATTTGTAATTATTTTGTAATAGTATAATTATAAATATTAATATTTATTTAAAAATAGATAATTAAATAAAATATTATTATTAATTTAAAATTATTATATATTATTAAAAAAGTTATTTTTTTTAATAAAAAAATAAAATTTTGTTTTTAATTTTATAATTATTATGATAACATATAATCCTATATCTAAATTAAAAAGGAAATACATGAATTATGCTTCACTCATTAAAGTCAAAATTATATTAATATTATTATTGACTTTTTCAAATTTTTATGCTATGGCATCTAATATAACAGGGACTTCAAGTAATATTGAGGCAAAACATATTGGTCCAGCTGTGGGAGGTGCTATGTTTGCCATTGCCATTGACCCAACAAATAAGAATAATATCTTTTTTAGTGGAGATATGGGAGTTGTATATCATACAATAGATGGAGGGAATAGTTGGAGTATTGTACCAGGTATGTATCGTATTCGCTCTATTAAGTTTGATCCTAACAATACAAATATTATTTGGGCTATAGGTTCAACAGGGGTTTATAAGTCTATTGATGGAGGAGCAACTTGGCAATATAGTTTCAGTACCTATCATAGATATAATTTTACATTAGGAGCTATAGCAATTGATCCTACTGATTCAAATATTGTTTATGTAGCTGAGGGATTTGTTTCGTACTTTAGACTAACCTATGTAAGAGGTAGAGTTTTTAAAACTACTAATGGAGGAAAGAGTTGGAAACTCTTAACAAGACCAGGAGGAGATACTTCTTCAGATTCTATTTATAATAGAAACTACTCTACAATCCTTATTGACCCAAATAGTAGTTATACTTCAGGTGTAGGACATAGTGATGTTTATCTTATGGGGAGAGATGGGCTCTTTAAATCAACAGATGCTGGAGGTAGTTGGCAAAATATTACTTTTTTTGATGAGGGGCAAGGTTCAGATGCTATCTTGATTGATGACAATAACCAAACTACTCTTGTTGTCTCAGTTATACCAATGAAAAATCATAGCAAAAAAGGGGTTTATAAAAGTACTGACAATGGTCAAACATGGCAAGAGATTAATAATGGGCTAGAAGATATTATTCATGCATTATCTATACGAAATAAAAATATTAAAAGAACTACTCAATTCTCGTTAATGTTAGCACATAGTCGTTCAGATAAAAATACAATCTATGTTGGTTCTTGGCAAGGAGTTGCAAAAACTACTAATCAAGGTCAAAGTTGGACACAAACTACCCCTGCTGAGACACCATATATTAAACATGTTAGTGGAAAATATGTTCAAGCTCCTCTAAACACACATCCTAATCAAACAAAAACTTTTCTTGGTGGTATAGATAACTTTATTAAAATGACAGCATCAGATAGTGATTCTAACTTTGTAATTTTTGGAGATAATCGAGATATTCATTTTTCTACAGATGGAGGAACTGTATGGGAAAGTAGAAGTTTTGATTACAAGGAACCTTTTGTAAATCCTCCAACTGATGTTTTACCTACTCTACCAGAGAACTCTCCAGCAAATGTATATACACATACAATTAAATCTAGAGGTGTACAAGGATTGGTAAACAATGATATTGTAGTAGACCCTTTTGACCCAAAAACTTATTATGCAACATATAGAGATGTTGGTCTTTATGTTTCAAGAGATGCAGGAGAAACATGGGAACATCCAACTATAGGACTACCTCCAAGAGGACATGCATGGTCAGTTACAGTAGACCCAAATAACGATGGAGTAGTTTGGGTCTCTATGGCTAAAAGTGGTTCAGTCTATAAAAGTATTGACCATGGGGTATCTTGGAGTGATGTTTCAATAAATACCTCATCAACTGATGATACTCTACCAACTAGTCATGTAAGAGATTTAGCCTTTGATGCTCAAAATAGTATCTTATATGCAGCTACCAATAAAGGTATTTATAAAAGTAGTAATGGGGGTCAAAATTGGCAAAGAATTTTTAATTTAGATATCTTTGATATAAAAATAGATCTATCAAATAAAGATATTTTATATGCAGGTACAAAAACAGGATTATACAAAAGTACTGATAGAGGTAATAACTGGAATCAATTAGCTTCTGATAAAATGGGAAAAGTATATAATATATCTGTTAGTAAAAATAATACCATATATGTTATATCAAATAAATCAGGAGAATACTCTCGTTGGCAAAGTAGAAAACTATGGGTATCTACAGATGGAGGAGTAAACTTTAGTGAGATTACACCATCTTTTATGCATCCAATTGGTGGAGTAGCTGTTGATCCTAATGACCCTCAGCATGTGTATATATCGACCTATGAAACAAATCAAAAATATCTAGATGATCCCGCAATTATGGCACAATCTAAAGATGGTGGTCTTACTTGGGAGAAATTAGTAGATAATTTTGCTTTTGCATTAGGAACTGATATTTATATCAATCCTAAAAATCCAAGTCAAATATTTTTCAATACAAACTTTTCACTTATTGAGGTTAATAACAATAATACTCCTGTTGTAACTTTAACTGCAAATGCAGGGGATGATGTAGTATTAAATGTAACCCCATCACATAGAGCAGTTTATCTTAATGGGAAAGATAGTACTAGCTCTAATGGTCATACTATTGTTAGTTATAAATGGTATGATGGTGATAGATACATCGGTTCTGGTGCTACTAGATGGTATACTCCTAATAGTGCAGGTGTACATGATGTCAAATTGGTTATTACAGATGATCAAGGTAATAGTAGTGAAGATCATAAGTTGATTACAGTATATAAACAACTTAAGGCAAATGCTGGTAAAGATATTAATGTGGCAATTACATCATCTAATACAAGTGTCAGATTAGATGGTACAGCAAGTAGTGATCCTACAAATATTGCTAGTTATGAATGGTTTGATGCAAATGGAACACGTTTAGGAGTAGGCTCAATTATTGATATTACACCTCCTGCAATAGATGGAGCATATCCTGTTACCTTAACTGTTAAAGATGAAGCTGGACATAGCGATAGTGATACAGTAGTTATAAATGTAACTGTAGTAGACTCAAATATTTCAATTAAAGCAGATGCAGGAGAAGATAAAGTTTTAAATGTTACACCATCCCATAGAGCAGTTTATTTAAATGGAAGTAAAAGTTTTGCAACACAAGGTATTGTATCTTATAAATGGTATGATGGTACTACTTATATTGGTTCACATAAGAGAAGATGGTATGTTCCTAATGGTTCAGGAGTTCATGATATTAAATTAGTTATTACAGATACTCACGGAAATACAGATGAAGATCATATGAGTCTTACAGTAAATAATTAATATTTTCTTACTAATACCTATGAAGAATAATTCATAGGTATAACAATAAACTACATTAAATATATTTCTTTATATTTCTCACATATAATGTATAAAAATACACTATTTAGTGGGAAATTCTCTTTCTACTGCTTAATAATCTCACTTTTTTAATCAAAAATAGTTACGAATAGTTAACTAATAATTATATATATTTAAAAAAGTATATATAATAATATGTTTTATAGTTGTATATGTTAATATACAAAAAATAGAACAAATCAAAAAGGAAAAACATGAATTATGTTTCAATTGTTAAAGTCAAAATTATGTTAATTTTGTTATTGACTTTTCCAAGTTTTTATGCTACGGCATCTAACATAACAGGAACCTCAAGTAATATTGAGGCAAAACATATTGGTCCAGCTGTGGGAGGTGCTATGTTTGCCATTGCCATTGACCCAACAAATAAGAATAATATCTTTTTTAGTGGAGATATGGGAGTTGTCTATCATACGGTAGATGGAGGAAATAGTTGGAGTATTGTGCCAGGTATGTATCGTATCTCTTCTATTAAATTTGATCCAAATAATACAGATATTATATGGGCTGTAGGTGCAACAGGAGTTTATAAGTCTGTTGATGGAGGAGCAACATGGGAATATACTTTTAATACCTATCATTCATTTAATTTTACATTAGGAGCTATAGCAATTGACCCTACTGACTCAAATATTGTTTATGTAGCAGAAGGTTTTGTTCCTTATTATAGATTGGATCATATAAGAGGAAGAGTTTTTAAAACTACAAATGGTGGAAAAAGTTGGAAATATATGAGACCTGGAGGAGATTCATCTTCTCTTGTTTATAATAGAAACTACTCTAAAATTCTTATAGACCCTAATAGTAACTATACTCCAGGTGTAGGACATAGTGATGTCTATTTTATGGGACGAGACTATCTATTTAAAACAACAGATGCTGGAGATAGTTGGCAAAATATTAGTTTTTTTGAGAAGGGACAAGGTTCAGATGCCATCTTAATTGATGACAATAACCAAACCACTCTTATTGTCTCTGTTATACCAGTAAATGGGCATGATAAAAAAGGAGTTTATAAGAGTACAGATAATGGTCAAACATGGCAAGAGATTAATAATGGACTAGAAGATATTATTGATGCCTTATACACGCACAATACAGATATTAATAAAACTATTCAATTTTCATTAATGTTAGCACATAGTCATTCAGATAAAAATACAATCTATGTTGGTTCTTGGCAAGGAGTTGCAAAAACTACTAATCAAGGTCAAAGTTGGACGCAAACTACTCCTGCTGAAACACCATATATTCAACATGTTAGTGGTGTATATGTTCAAGTTCCTTTAAACACACACCCTAACCAAACAGAAACTTTTGTTGGTGGTATAGATAACTTCATAAGAATAACAGCATCAGATAGTGATTCTAACTTTGTTATTTTTGGAGATAATCAAGATATCTCTTTCTCTACAGATGGAGGAACGGTATGGAAGAGTAGAACCTTTGATTACAATGACTCTTTTGTAGCCTCTCCGACTGATATTTTACCTGATTTACCAGAAAATTCCCCACCAAATAGATATACACACAAAATTAAATCTAGAGGTGTACAAGGACTTGTAAATACAGATATTGCTATAGATCCTTTTGACCCAAAAATTTATTATGCAACCTATATGGATGTTGGTCTTCAAATTTCAAGAGATGCAGGGAAAACATGGGAGCATCCAAGTGATGGACTACCTCCAAAAGGACACGCTTGGTCAGTTACTGTAGACCCAAATAACGAAGGAGTAGTTTGGGTATCTGTAAATAAAAAAGATTTAATTTATAAAAGTACAGACCATGGAGTATCTTGGAGTGGTGTTCCAGTAGATACTTCAGTTGATAAAGTAAGAGATTTAGTTTTTGATTCTAATAATAGTATTTTATATGCAGCTACTGATGAAGGTATTTTTAAAAGTAGTAATGGGGGTCAAAATTGGCAAAGTATTTCTAATCGGGATACTTTTGATATAAAAATAGACCTATCAAATAAAGATATTTTATATGCAGGAACAAGAACAGGATTATACAAAAGTACTGATGGAGGTAATAATTGGAATCAATTAGCTTCTGATAAAATGGGGAAAGTATATAATATCTCTGTTGGAAAAAACAATACTGTATATGTTATATCAAACGAATCAGGAGAAGAATACGATTGGCAACGTAGAAGACTATGGGTTTCTACAGATGGAGGAGTAAACTTTAGTGAGATTACACCATCTTTTATGCATCCAATTGGTGGAGTAGCTGTTGATCCTAATGACCCACAACATATATATATATCAACCTATGGAACAAATCAAAAACATCCAGATGATATAGCTATTATGGCACAATCTAAAGATGGTGGTCTTACTTGGGAAAAATTAGTAGATAATTTTGCTTTTGCATTAGGAACTGATATTTATATCGATCCAAAAAATTCAAATCATATATTTTTCAATACACGATTTTCACTTATTGAGGTGAATGTTAGTATTCCCACTTTGATTGCAGATGCAGGAGAAGATGCAACAATAATTGTAACACCATCAAGAACTTCTTTTTACCTTAACGGAACAGATAGTAAATCTTTATCGGAGTTTGATATTGTTAAATATAAATGGTATGATAAATATAATAGTGACAGATATAGATATATTGGTTCTGGCTCTAAACGATGGTATTATGTTAAAAACAAGATAGGTGTACATGATATTAAACTAGTAGTTATAGACGAACAAGGTAATAAAGCTGAAGATCATATGACTCTTACTGTAAAAAATAGAGTTCAAGCAGATGCTGGTCCAGACAGAAATATAACAATAACACCGTCACGTAAATCTGTTTATCTTGATGGAAGAAATAGTTTTGCAGTAGATGGTATAGACTCTTATCAATGGTATGATAAATATAATAGTGATGAATATAAACATATCGGTCCTCATGCTACGCGATGGTATTCTGTTGCTAGTAAACCAGGAGTTCATACTATTAAACTAATTATAAAAGATAAAAAAGGTCAAGAGAGTCAAGATATAATGACTCTTACCGTAAACAACTAATGCCTATGAAAATTAATTCATAGGTATGTTACAAGCCAAGAATAAAGTTTAAATGGTATAATACCATAAAAAATAAGATATATTAACAAATATAAATAATTAATATATATATAATAACAGGAAAAAACTTTAAAAGGAATCTAAAAAAAATGAAAGGTATTATTTTAGCAGGTGGTTCGGGTACTCGTCTATATCCTGTTACAACAAGTATATCTAAACAGCTATTGCCAATTTATGATAAACCAATGATTTATTATCCCTTATCTGTTTTAATGCTTGCAGGGATAAAAGATATATTAATTATATCAACACCACAAGATATAGATAATTTTAAGAGACTTCTAGGCAATGGAGAGAATTGGGGTATTAGATTAGAGTATAAAGTTCAACCATCACCAGATGGACTAGCACAAGCTTTTACCCTTGGAGAAGAGTTTATAGGAAATGAAAATGTCTGTTTAATACTAGGAGACAATATCTTTTATGGTCAAGGTTTTTCTCCTATGCTTAAAAAAGCTTCTAATATAGAAGATGGTGCAATTGTTTTTGGATACCAAGTAAATGATCCTGAGCGTTTTGGTGTTGTCGAATTTAAAAACAATAGAGTAATTAGCATAGAAGAGAAACCAAAACATCCAAAATCAAACTTTGCTGTAACAGGACTCTACTTTTATGATAATGATGTAATAGAAATAGCAAAAAATATTAAAAAATCCCATCGTGGAGAGTTAGAGATAACATCAGTAAATGAAGAGTATTTAAAAAGAGGTAAATTGAGAGTTGAGCTTTTAGGTAGAGGCTTTGCATGGCTTGATACAGGAACACACGATACTCTTCTATCTGCTGGACAATTTGTGCAGACTATAGAACATAGACAGGGTTATAAGATAGCATGTCTTGAAGAGATAGCTTATAATAATGGTTGGATTAATAGAGAAAAAGTTTTAGAGATAGCTGAACCTTTAAGTAAAAATAGTTATGGACAATATCTAAAGGATTTAGTAAAAGATGACTAACATACTCTTAACAGGAACAGCTGGGTTTATAGGCTCAAATTTTGTTCCATATTTTTTAGAAAAGTACCCTAATTATAACTTAATAAACCTCGATTTACTTACTTATGCAGGTGATATAAAAAACCTAAGTGAGTGTGAACTAAACCCTAGATACAAATTTATCAAAGGAGATATTTGTAATCGGGATTTAGTTGAATATATATTTCAAGAGTATAATATTCAAGGAGTTATTCATTTTGCTGCTGAGTCACATGTAGATAACTCTATTAAAAATCCAGGGGTATTTATAGAGACCAATGTAAAAGGCACTTTTACACTTATAGATGTAGCTCAAAAGTATTGGATGAATAGACCATTTGAGTATAAAGATGAACATAAAGGGTATGGTCGTTTTCACCATATCTCAACTGATGAAGTCTATGGAACACTTGGAGAGACTGGACTATTTACAGAAGAGACACCTTATGCTCCTAACTCTCCATACTCTGCATCTAAAGCAAGTAGTGATATGATAGTCCGTTCATATCATGAGACGTATGGATTAAATACAGTTATAACAAACTGTTCAAATAACTATGGACCAAAACAGCATGATGAAAAACTTATTCCAACTATTATTAGAAAAGCATTAGAAGGAGAGAGTATTCCAATATATGGAGATGGGAAAAATATTAGAGATTGGCTGTATGTGTTAGACCACTGTAAAGGTATAGATTTAGTTTTTCATAAAGGAAAAGTAGGCAATACTTACAATATTGGTGGACGAAACGAGAGAACAAATCTTCAAGTTGCTAATGCTATCTGTAGAGTATTAGATGAAAAAGTACCTAAATCTAAATCCTATAAGAGATTAATTAGATTTGTAGAAGATAGAGCTGGTCATGATAGACGTTATGCTATTGATGCAACAAAAATTGAGACAACATTAGGCTGGAGAGCTGATGAAGACTTCAATACAGGTATTATTAAAACCATTGAATGGTATTTAAAGAAGTATAATGATTAATGTAACAAAAACATATTTACCAAATAAGAAAAATTATCAAAAATATGTAGATGAAATATATGCTAATGGGTGGATTACTAATAATGGCCCATTAGTTCAAAAACTAGAAAATAGACTGGCTAAGTACCTTGGTGTTAAAAATATTATATTAGTATCAAATGGAACTACTGCTCTTGAGATTGCCTATCGTACTTTAGATTTAAAAGGTTATGCTATCACAACACCATTCTCTTTTGTAGCTACAACAAGCTCTCTTGTAACAAATGGTTTACATCCAATCTTTGCAGATATTGATTTAGATACCTTGAACATTGATCCAAATAAAATAGAAAATTTAATTACTTCAAATACTTCTGCTATTGTTCCAGTACATGTTTTTGGTAATGCTTGTAATGTTGAAGCTATTGATAAAATAGCAAAAAAAAATAATCTAAAAGTTATTTATGATGCTGCACACGCTTTTGATGTGAAGTATAAAGGTAAAAGCATATTAAACTATGGAGATATATCAACACTTAGTTTTCATGCAACAAAGCTTTTTCACACTATAGAGGGTGGTGCTTTAATAATTAACGATGATAGTTTAGTTCAAAAAGCTAGATACCTCATAAACTTTGGAATTAAAAATACAGAATCTATTCCTGACCTTGGAACCAATGCTAAGATGAATGAGTTTGAAGCTGCCATGGGGCTTTGTATGCTTGATGAGATAGAAAATATTGAAAAGCAAAGAGAGATACTCTATTTTACATACAAAAAAGAGTTAGATGAAGTAGTTAAATTTCAACAACAAAATGAAAATTCAACACTAAATTATAGCTATTTTCCAATAATCTTAGATAGTCAGGAGCAGACATTAAAGATACAAAAGGCATTAAATAGTAAAAATATATTCCCAAGAAGATATTTCTATCCATCTCTTGATACATTAGATTATATTGAACCAAAACAGTTTATGCCAAATTCACGAGATATAAGTGAAAGAATATTATGTTTGCCTTTATATCCTGAACTTACTAAAGCTGAACAGATGGAAATTATAAATATAATAATATCTACAATTGGAATAACTAATGAAAAATGATTATAAAAATATACTTTTATGTGATGCAAACTTTTGTGTTTTACCAATATTACAAAGTATTAAAAAGCGAGGTTTCTCTTTAAGTGTGGTTGGCTCTAAACTTGATGACCCAGCACACTATTTAGCTGATAAGTCTGTAGATATTAATTATGCTGATATTGAAATGCTATATCAGTATATATCTGAAAATAACTATGATGGAGTAGTACCTGGTTGTAATGATAGAGCATATATATCTTTAGCATATGTAGCCCAAAAGATGAATTTTACTGGCTTTGATGATTATGAAACAGTACTTACTATTCACCATAAAGATAAATTTAGAATATTTGCAGAAGAGCATAATTATCCTATTCCAAAAGCAATAGATTCTATTGAAAAAATAGAATTGATTAACTTTCCTGTATTAGTTAAGCCTGTAGATTCGTTTAGTGGAAAAGGTATTAACAAAGCAAATAATATAGATGAGTTTAAAAAGTATTGGATAGAGGCAGAAAAGTTTTCACCTTCTGGTTTGGTTGTTGCAGAAGAGTTTGTAGAAGGTAATTTATATAGTCATTCTGCTTTTATAAAAGATAAAAAAATTATTATTGATTTTTTTGTTAATGAATACTGTACCGTATATCCTTATCAAGTAAATAGCTCTAATATTTCTACACTTCTTAATAAGAAGATTCAAGATGGACTAAGAAGTTGGACAGAAAAATTTGCAAATGATTTAAATTTATGTGATGGATTAATCCATACACAATTTATATCTGATAATAAAAGTTTTTATTTGATAGAGATAGCAAGAAGATGTCCAGGTGATTTATATAGCCAGTTAATTCAGAAAAGCACAGGAGTAAACTATGCAGAACTATATGCTATGCCTTTTTGTGGATTAGAATTACCAGATAGTATAGAAAAAAAAGATATGAAATATATCTCAAGACATACAGTTAGTCTTGATAGTGATTGTATTTTTATTAGTTCTAGTCTAAATATAGATAGTATTACTACTCAAAATGTACAGCTTAAATATAGTGGTGAAGAGATGAAATCAGCTCCATTTGGAAAGTCAGGTATCTATTTTGTCGAGCATAAAAATATGGAAGCTATGGAAACATTGACAGAAAAATTAAAAGATTTTGTAGTTATAGAGAAACTTGACTTATAAAATATAAATGGAGAAAAAGATGAAAGATTATAAACAACCATTGAAACTTGCATTTATAGGTGGTGCTATAGACTCGGCAATTGGATATACTCACTACATAGCTTCTCAAATGGATCATAGGTTTACCCTTTGTGCGGGTTGCTTTAGTAGAAGAGAAGGTATAAACGAAAAAACAGCATTAACTTGGGGAGTTGAAAGAGAACATCTCTACTCAAATTGGGAGATACTTTTAGAAAATGAGGTAGAAAATATTGATGCTGTTGTTATACTTACTCCAACACCAAATCATTATGAAATGATAATGAAAGCTCTTGAGTTAGGATACTCTGTAATTTCAGAAAAGGCACTCGCTACTACTTATGAGGAAGGTATAAAGTTAACAAATAAAATTGATGAAAAAAAAGCTTTTTTTGCAGTGACCCATAACTATACTGGATATCCAATGATTAGAGAATTGCAAAATATGATAAAAGAGAATAATCTTGGAAAAATT
Source organism: Campylobacteraceae bacterium (assembly GCA_027038275.1). Classification (GTDB taxonomy): domain Bacteria; phylum Campylobacterota; class Campylobacteria; order Campylobacterales; family Sulfurovaceae; genus UBA1140. The sequence continues at coordinate 27,008 of JALVXC010000025.1, forward strand.
ACACATATAAATATAGAGATGCCTCAAGAAAGTTTTGCAAGATTAGATATAAATGGAAATAAACCAAAACCTCAAAACTGGAGATTAGAGGATAGTAAAATTCCTGGAATTTCACTTGATTTAGCTGCTCATTTACAACATATGATCTATTTTTTAACAGGTGAAAATCCAATTGAATTGGTAGCAGACCAATCTAGTTTTGGATGGTTTACAAATATTATAGATGATATAACTTGCTTAGCTAGATATAAAAGTGGCATGAAAACTCAAATGTGGTATGGCAAATCTTCAATAGGTCATAGAAATGGATTGAGAATAAGAGTTTATGGTACAAAAGGCAGTGCTGAATGGTTTCAAATGCAACCTGAAGAGTTAATTTTTAATACTATAAATGGCAATAAAATGATAATAGATAGGGCATCAAATGTTTCTGTGGCAAATCAGTTAAGATACAATCGATTTAAATCGGGTCATCCTGCTGGATTTATTGAAGCATTTGGTAATCTTTATGTTGATATAGCCCAAAAGCTAGAACAGTATAAGATTGACAATAATCATCAAATTGATTGGACATATGATGCTAAACAGGCAACAAAAGGATTAGAAATATTTGAAGCTATTCAAAAATCATCAAACGAAAATAGATGGGTAGAGTTAGAAGGAAAAATATATTGATTTTAAAAAATAAAATTTTTGAGTTACAATTATGAGTAGTTTAAAAACACAAGGAGTCAAAGCATATCTATGGGATTTTATTGGTAAGATTCTGCAAAATGGTATGGGTTTTATTGTTTCCATATTTTTAGCAAGATTACTAGAACCATCTGAATTTGGTATGATTGCTATGATAATGGTTATTATTGGAATGGCTCAGATTTTTACTGATATTGGTCTTGGTGGAGCTTTAATACAGCGACGAAGAGTACTCCCTATACACTATTCATCAGTTTTTTATTTTAATATTTTTATTGCGTCTATTTTAAGTTTAATTACTTATATCTTTGCATCTAAAATAGGTGAATTTTATAATAATATTGAACTAGTCCCTTTGGCAGAGGTGATGTCTTTATCTTTCATCATTGCAGCATTTTCAAGTGTACAAAATGTAAAATTACGTAAAGAGTTAAACTATGCACTTTTAACAAAAATGAATCTTATTGCATCACTTATAAGTGGCATACTTGGTGTATCATTAGCATTTTATGGTGCGGGTGTTTGGAGTTTAGTAGTACAGAATCTATCTCAAAGAGTTATTTACAATATTTTAATTTGGAATAGAGCTAAATGGAAACCATCTTTAGAATTTTCATTTAAGGCGTTAATGCAGTTGTGGGGTTATGGATTTCGTATGTTTTTATCAGGATTACTAGAGAATATATTTATACGTTTAGACTATCTTATCATTGGTAAACTTTTTGAAGCTACAGCATTAGGATTCTTTCAACGTGCAAAATCTTTAAATTTATTTGTAATCCGATACTCCTCTAGTAGTTTAATGAGTGTGCTATTTCCGATATTAAGTAAAATTCAAAATGATTTACCTCGATTTCAAAATATTATTGTTAAATCGCTTGGAATTATTAGTTTTGCCTCTTTTTTGCTTCTTGGTGGATTATATTTAGTCTCTGAAGAATTTATAGTGTTGTTATTTGGAGAAAAGTGGCTTCCTTCTGTTTATTACTTTAAAATTTTGGTATTAAGTGGATATGCATATCCAATTAGTGCACTGTTAGTCAATGTACTAAGTAGTAGAGGCAATTCAAAAGCATTTTTACGACTAGAAATTTATAAAAAATTAATATCGACAGTTGGCTTTATAATTTTATATTTTTATAATATAAACACATATTTATATACTCTTATTATTTTGGTAGTTTTAGCAGTAACTTTAAATATTATATTTGTATCTCGTGAAATAAATTTACCTTTTTTCAAACTAGCTAATCCTATATTAACACAAGCAGGTACAGCAATAATTTCTGTAATGGCGACAACTTTCATAGTGCAGAACATAGAATTAACAAATATAATAATGTTTATTATTAAGGGTTCAATATTCCTATTTTTCTATATAGGGGTTAATTATTTATTTAAAACAAGCTCTTTCTTTTATATCTTAGAACAAATAAAACCAGTTGTAAAGAAAAAGTTTGTAAATAAGATAGATAATTAAAAAGGAGATAGTATATTGAGTAAAATTCAAAAAATTACAATAGTAAATGCACATTGGAGCAATAGAGGTGATGAGGCAGCTCTTTTAGCTGTTGTAGATGGACTACAAAAAAAATATCCAAATAGTAAAATTATGATTTTATTTAAAGATGATAAACAGATACAGCAGTTCCCAAATATTAAAAATGTAGATTATGATACTGCTAAATTTAATGCAAAAATTTGGGATATATGGATTACAACCATTTCTCGTGGAGTACTGGGAATAAATGATAAATTAAAATTTATGGTAAAAACTCTTTTAAAATCAGATTTGATTATCTACTCTCCAGGTGGTTCAGTTATCAATAGCCGATTTTTTTGGCGAAAACAGATGGAGTATTTAGTTCCTTTTATCTGCTCAAAGTTTTACAATATTCCTTTAATGATAGCAGCTCCTTCTATAGGACCATTTGATTCAAATAAACCAAATAGAATCTTAAAGTGGCTTTTAAAAGTTCCAAAGGTATTTATAGTAAGAGAAGAGATATCAAAAAGATACCTTGAAGAGATAGGTATTATAGATAATATTGTAACGACCATAGATTCAGCATTTTATGATGGTATTAAAGAAGAGATAAATAAGAAAAAGCTTGATGAGTATAAAGATTTAAAAGAGTATTTAAACTCTCATGAGAAGGTAGTTGGTATAACTATTACAGATTTTTCATGGCATGTAAAATATGGTAAAGATAAAGAGTTGTCTAAACGAATAACAGACTCTTTTAGACAATTTTTAGATAAGCTTCAAAGTGAGGGGTATGGTATTTTATTTATACCTCAGCTATTTGGCAATCAAAATGATTCTGACTATATGGACACTTTTTCAACAGATAAAACATTTATGATGAAAGATACTTATGATACTTATTTTCAACAATACATCATCTCAAAGCTTTATGCTGTAGAGGGTATGAGATACCATTCAAATATATTTTCTGCAAAAGTAGGAACACCATTTATTCCTGTAGTATATGAAGAGAAGATGGAAGGATTTGTAGAAATAGCAGGATTAAATGATTATGCTATATCACTTAATGAACTTTCCTTTGAACAATTAGAAGAGAAGTTTGAAAAACTTATTGATAACTATGATGATGTAAAAGCTATGTTTAGAGATAAATTACCTAATTGGAAACAACAGGCTTCAAAAACAATTGAATTATTAGGAAAATATAACTAATGGTAAAAAAGAAAAAAATAAATATTTTGGATACAACTGCTGTAAGAGATTGTACAGGTTGTTCTGCTTGTAGTTTAGTTTGTCATTCTAATGCTATCTCTATGAATTTAACTAAAAAAGGTTTTTATGAGCCAAGTATTGATGATGATTTATGCACAATGTGTGGTGTATGTCCAGATGTATGCTATAAATTTAATGAATTTGATAATATAAATCCATTCGAAGGAACAGAAGTTATAGCTGTAACTAATAATTTTATAGACGATATGAATTCTATATCAACTGTTGGAGTTGCAACTAGATTAGCTGAACATTTTTACGAATTGGGTTATAATGTATGTGGTGTAAAGTATGATTATGAAAAAAATATCGCATATCATGATGTCGCAACACAACTGGAAGATATTTTAGAGTTTAAAGGTTCAAAATATATACCTAGTGATACAAAAGATGCATTTAAGCAACTCCTCAAAGATAAGAAGCAATCTATTGTTTTTGGATTACCTTGTCATATACATGGATTAAGAAAGATAATAGAAAAAAAGAAAATAGCAGATAGATTTATTTTAGTTGACCTTTTTTGTGCTGGTGTACCATCTCAAAGTGTATGGAATAAACACTTAGACTATCTCAATAGGAAATTTTCTATAGGAAAAATAAAGAAACTAAATTTTAGAGATAAAACACAAGGATGGCATAAATCATCTTTGGCTATAGAAGATATAAATAGTAATACTTATATACAAAATTGTTTTAATGATATGTTCTACGCATTTTTCTTAAAAAAAGCCTCTTTACAAGAGGCTTGTTATAGTTGTGAATTTAGAACGAATGTAGTTTCATCAGACATTAGATTAGGTGATTTTTGGGGGGCAAAATATAAAGTATGGGATGATGGAGTTGAATTGATGACAATTATGAATGAACAAGGAAGGTTTGCATGGGAAGAGATTAAAGATTATTTTAGTTATCAAAAGTGCAAAGAAGCAGACTTATATGAATCTCAAAAATCAGGTTCTATGAAAACTTCAGTGAAAAAACCAAATAATTATAATAAAATTTTGAATTCTTTATCTTCAGATAAAAAATTAGAAGAAATTTTTAAAGAATTTAAAATAGCTAAGTTAGCTTTTGGTGGAGAATCGTAGATAAAGATTGTTTTCATTAAAAAAATATAATCATTTTTTGTAACCACTCAGATGCTTACCCTTTCTTATACTTATTAAATCAAAAGGATATATATGAAAAACTTAAAAACACAAGAAGAGATTATGGTGAATTGGAAAGGTGATATAGAAAAACCTATTGTAAGTATATTATGTTTAACCTATAACCATCAACCTTATATTGAAGAAGCAATTGAAGGTTTTCTAGCACAAGAAACTGACTTTCCATTTGAAATTATTATACATGATGATGCCTCTACAGATAAAACTGCTGATATTGTTAGAGAATATGAAGCTAAATATCCAAAATTGATAAAGCCAATTTATCAAACTAAAAATCGATTTTCTCAAGGTCTGAGGAATGGAGAAGTTATCTATCCTAAAGCTAGAGGTGAGTATTTTGCTTATTGTGAAGGAGATGATTATTGGACAGATTCTAAAAAATTACAAATACAAAAAGATTTTTTAGATAAAAATAAAGATTACTCAATGTGTTTTCATGAAACCAATGTTTTTATTCAAGAAAAAAATAAAATACGTACCTCTACTAATAAATTAAAAGATAAAGATGTATATTTAGAAGATTTTTTACTAAGTAATCAAGGTAGAACATGCTCTTTTATGTATAGAAGCAATAAAATAAAATTACTAGAAATAAGAAAAGATTTAAAATTTGGAGATTGGATACAACATATACTGCAAATACAAAATTCTAAAGCAAGATATTTATCAAGAAATATGGCTGTATATAGAGTACATTCTGGTGGAGTATGGAGTGGAGCTATACAAAAAGATAGGCTATTGAGTGAAATCAAAATGTTAGAGTTTATGGATGAGTATTTAAATTTTAAATATAGTGAATTAATCTATCAAAGAATTGGTAGAAATCTATTTGAGATTTCATTAATATATATGAAAAATAATCAAAAGTTTATTGATTACTCTTTTTCAGAATTTATGAATCATACAAATATAACTTATCTTGCTTTTATGAAAAAAAAGTTTAGAATATTTTTAAAAAGAAGTATAAAAAAACTTGGAAAAAAATAAAGTCTCTTACGTAATTTAGTATGTAAATTATTTTTATTTTTTGCTTTATTGTCTTGTTTTTATTTAAAGTTATTGTTTTAAGTTATTTTTAATTAAAATATTAGTATTATATATAGTAAATTCAATAAAAGGGAAAAATAATGAAAAATTTTAACAAAAATTTGAAAGCTATTTTACTATCAATATGTATAGGACTATTTGCAGTACCTACTTTTGCAACTGCGGTAACAGCTGATGCAGGATCAGATAAAATACTTAATGTCACACCTAGTAATAGAGCAGTTCATTTAAAAGGTTCAGGAACAGGAGTAGAACCTTTAACTTACAAATGGTATGAAGATGAAAAGTTTATTGGACGTGGTGCAAGTCGTTGGTATGTCATTACTCAAGGTGGTGAACATAATATCACTTTAGTTGTAACAGATGCCAATGGTAGTAAAGCTACAGATACAATGACAGTAACTGTAAATAAAGTAACAGCTAATGCAAGTAGAAGTAAATCTGTTCATTTAGAGGGTTCAGGAACAGGAGTAGCACCTTTAACTTACAAGTGGTATGAAAAGGGTCATCTTATTGGTGAAGGTCAAAGTTATGAGTATGTGAATTCTCAAAACGGTGAACATGAAATTACTTTGGTTGTAACAGATGCAAATGGAGCTAAAGCTATAACCAAAACGACAGTCACTGTAGAGAATGGAGCAGATTATATACCATTAACAGCTAATGCAGGACCAGATGCGATACTTAACATAACATCTAGCAATAGAGCAGTTTATTTAAATGGTTCAGAAACAACAGGAAATGCTCCTTTAACTTATAAATGGTATGAGAATGATAAATTTATTGGAACTGGTGTAGGTCGTTGGTATCGTATTACTCAAAATGGTGAACATGAGATTACTTTAGTTGTAACTGATATTGATGGAAATGAAGATAGCGATACCATGATAGTTACCGTGAATAATGGAGAAGATGATACTCCAGCATTAGTAGCTGATGCAGGACCAGACAAAACACTTAATATCACATCTAGTCATAAATCGGTTTATTTAAAAGGTTCAGGAACAGGAGGAGTAGCTCCTTTAACTTACAAATGGTATGAGAATAATCATTATATTGGTAAGGGGTCACGCCGTTGGTATCGTATTACTCAAAATGGTGAACATGAGATTACTTTGACTGTAACAGATGCTAATGGTAATGTAGCTAAAGATACCATGATAGTTACAGTGAATAATGGAGAGACTAATTATTAAGAAGTCCTATCCCAAAAAAATTAAATTTTTATGATATTGTTATCAATATCTTCTAATGCATGTCCAGAAAAGGTAATAGTACCATTTTGGATTGCATTAAAAGGAAAAGTAATCCTACCATACTGAAAATATTTAGCACTCCATCTATCTTTTTTTGCACAATATATATCTTCCCACTTTAAACCATCTTTGCTAAACCAAACATGAGCATAGTTATGTTTGTTTATGGCAGAGGGTTCAACTGCTGTTGAGATAGCAGCCTCTTTTGTATCTTGGTTTTGAGTAGCCATTAAAACAGAGCCTTGTAGTTCAACTAGAGGAGTCTCTGTGTTTGTCTCTCTATCTATTGAGTAGATATAGTTCTTTTCGTGTTCCGTATCTGTTCCATAAACAATATGCTCTTTGTAAAATAATAAAGAGACAGCTCTATATTTTTGAGCTCCCTGTTTTACTATATTTAGAGTTTTAAAATCATCACTTGTATTGGCTATGATACATTCACTATCTCTATCACCTGTTGTAACCCAAATTTTTTGTGTATATTTATCATAAAAGACTCCATGAATATGACGAATAGTATTTTTAGGAAAGGTGTAACAGACACTCCATGTTTGACCATTGTCTTGTGATTTATAGATATTAACTTCACTTCGCTTAGTATCTGCGTATCTTCCATTGAGAATATACTCACCAAAATAGAGATTGCCATTTGGGTGCAGACAGATATTAAGAGGTTTATTGCCTCTTACTATAGAGAAGGTTTTAATGTACTCTTTACTATCTTTTTTTGCTACAAAAATACCTTTTTTAGCACTAACAAGCCTATCTCCATTTGCCAAGATAAGCATAGAGGAGGGTTCAATGCGTAAAAGTCGATTTAATAGTCGACTAAAATGGCTTAAAAAAGAGTATTTAGAGTCAACTATTTTTCCATCAAATATTAAATTTTTAAAATTTTTATCAGCCCTATATACTCTATATCCTTTTGCTAGATAGATATGTTTGTTGTCAATATAGAGTGCTTTAGCATTAGATAAACTATTTGTCATGAGTAGTCCTACTTATTAAAATTTACTGTTTTTACATTTTCCCAATTAATCATATCGTCTGCTTGATTTAGACTAATAAAGTCAAAATCTTTAATAAGCCTCTCTAATTTACTTAGACTAGAGGAGAGTCCATGATATGATTTAAATCTTCTAATAGCATTAAGTTCCTCTATCATTGGTTGTTCTGGGTCAAAATCTCTTGGGTGAAAGTAGGTCATAACATAGTCTGATTTATTCATAAAATATTTTAGTAAAGGGTATGAGAGAAGCCTAAAGTACCCCCCACCTGAAAATATAATATTTTTTCCAAATAGTCTATATATATTGATAGGAAACTCTTTAATTTTACCATTAGAAGTCTCTATATAGGAGGGTTGAGAGTGTCCAAACTTTTCAAGCCCTCCATGAGAACGCTTTGCAGGGAAGACTGAGCAGTCTTTTTCAATTCCATGTTTGAGAAGTTCATCAAACACCCATAGATTCTCCTCTTTTATTGAGAACCCTGGGGCTCTATATGTTGTTATCTTTTTTCCTGTAATATCTTCAATAGATTTAATAGATAGCTCTAAATCTTGATTGAACTCTTTTTTATTAAACTCATAAGCTAACTGATGCATGTCTGAGTGTGTAGCTATTTCATAACCAAGTTCATCTATTTTTTTTATAATATTTGGATGTTTCCTTGCAACCCAACCTAAACAGAAAAATGTAGCATCTTGTTTATTCTCATCAAGTATTTTAAAAATTTTATCTATATTGTACTCAAGTCGACTCTCAAAACTTACCCACTGTTTCTCTGTTTTTGTAGATTCGTTATCTAAAATATGAAACCACTCCTCAATATCAAAAGTCAATATGTTCATGCTTTACTCTTTTGAGCATTGTTAAATGTCATTTTTGCTTTTCTAAAATCGGGATTTATAAAGCGTCTAGCACCAGAGATAAAACCTACAATCATAGGTAGAGGGTCAGCCCATTGACCATCTTGGTAGCGTATCTGTCTCCCCCAAAACTTAAACCAACTTGGTTTTGCAGAAAAACGTTCTTTGTTTGTACTATATATAAACCACATAACATCTAAAGCCAATTGTCGTAAAATTAGCCCAGGAGTAGAGGTGTACTCTGTTACCTCTTTTCCTAACTCTTGCTCTACTATCATCTGTGCATAGTCAACACCAGAGTCCATTCCTGCTTTAATGCTTCCTGTAATTCTAGTATTTATCTCCATTAGTTTATAAGAGCCATCTCTTGGGTCTTCAATGGAGTCAAAATCAGCAAAGCCAACCCAATTAATCTCATTGGCTACTTTTGTAGCATACTCAACAAGTTCAGGAATATCTACAATCTCTCCACAGCTAGTTGTTCCACCTGTTACAGGAAAGTAGCGATGTTTAACAAATGTAGTTGCTCCTTTTATTGAGCCATCATGGTCTCTAAATATTTGACACTTAAATTGTCTACCACCTGGTGGAATAAACTCTTGAAGTGTACACTCTCCAAATTCACTTTTGATTATTGGGTAGAGTCTCTCTACCTCCTCTTGGGTATTTACCTTTGTTATACCTTTTGCACCAGCACCAATATTTGGCTTAATAAGTGCAGGTAGCCCACAATACTCTATAGCATCTTTAATTGAGTTATTTGCTAAATCTATTGTTTTAGGGTGAGGAATACCAACTTTTTTAGCTACCTCCATAGTCAAATTTTTATCATGACCATAGATAAATGCTTTATAGTCAGGAATAGCAATCTTTGCATACTGTTTTAGTTGCTCTTTATTTTCTCCTAAAATACCAGCAGAGTAGTCAAATAGAGGAATTATAATATCGTAACTATTTTTAGAGATATGCTCAATTAAAAATTTTAAAAAAGCATCAGGTTCATTGTGTGCACTTGGTGAGAGTATCTTTTTGTGAGGATATCTTGAAGCCCAACCATAAGAGAGTTTCTCTTCACAAAGTATTGTAACATGGTAACCATGCTCTCTTAACGATTTAGCTATTGGTAATACTTGAACAGTATGACCATCTAGCAGTAAAATTTTTATATCTTTGTTTTTCATTTGTCTATTTCCTTTATATTTTAATTTTAATTGTTTCCTACTTTCTCTAAAACCTTAAACATACTATTGGCCAAGTTCTTCCTATCGAAAGCCTCAGCCAATTTACTACAACCTTTTTGTAGCTCAGTATATTTTTCTCTATTGGTTGAAATCTCTTTAAGAGCAGTAAGAAACTCTTCTTTGTTTTCAGGTTCAAAAGCAACTCCTGCATTGTAGTGTTCAACAATCTCTCTTGCCTCTCCTTCAACTCCTAATAACATTGGTTTTTTCATGGCAGAAGACTCAAAGATTTTTGAAGGTATTAATGATGCATGAATCACTGTTTTGGTTAGAGGAACTAGGGCAACATCTATAATTGATATATATCTGCTAACCTCTGCTTTAGGAACAGGGTCTAAAAAAGTGACATTGTTAAGCTTTAACTCTTTTGCTTTTTGAACTGTAGCCTCCTTTTTAGCACCTGTTCCTACAAATAAAAAGTGAATATTTTCATCTTTAACCTCTTTTAGACTCTCTACAATAAACTCAAGCCCATGAGCCATACCATGTGTACCTATGTAGCCTATGATAAACTTATCTGTTAATTTTAGAGACTTAAGAAGTTCAGTATCTTTATCAATAGGTTTAAATAGACTCATATTTGCACCATTGGTGACTACATCTATTTTATTTGGGTCTATTCCTCTGCTTGAGAGGTTCTTTTTTAGTCCTTTTGTGACGGTAACAATATGTGTTGCATTTCTATATAGACAAAGCTCCATCTTTGTTAAGAAGTTTAGAAGAAAGCTCTGTTTAATTGCTCCATGGTCTTTAATGCCCTCTGGCCAAAGGTCTCTTAACTCAAATATCCAAGGTTTACGTTTAACTTTTGCTAAAGCACAACCCCCAAGTGTTGTAAAGAGTTGAGGTGAAGTTGCAACAATTAAATCAGTCTTAATAAATAGCCCTGCAATAAAGGCACTAATAGCATAACTCATATAGTCAATTATACGTTTAACTACTCCTTTGTTTTCCGTCATATATGTCCAGACTCTAATAACCTTAATTCCATCTATTGTTTCAGTTTGATAGAGCTTATTTTTATAGCCTTCATAAGTCTTACCATAAGGAAAATTTGGAACACAAGTAAGAACTGTTACATCCATTCCTTTTTGAACCCACTCTTTACAGTGTTCGTAGGTTCTACTAGCAGGGGCATTGTTTTCTGGTGGAAAATTATCGGTTAAAAAGAGTAGTTTCATTGTATTTTTATCTCCATTGACATTTTTTTCTTAAAAAATATAATTACAACATTAGACGTTTTTTTTAAATTAAAATTGTTAGAATAATTATACCTATACATACTTAACTTATTAATATCTTTGAAAGAAATTATAAGTAAAGGTATAATAATTGAGTTATTTTTAACTTTAACATCTATATTTGGATGAAAATGGAGATAACCTATACAACTATTGCTTTTATCTCCTTTTATAGTGTCGACTATTTTGATTTTTTTATTAAAAAAGCTCCACTCTCTTTGATGAAAAAGAGCTTTATGCTTATAGCCATCATGTACTGCTCTAATATAGTTATTCTTTTCATTTAACTCAATAACCTTAGCTCGTCTAGCTACTCTAAATCCACCCCAAACATCACTTTGGTTTTCTCCATCTATCTCTACTGTATTGTGTGAAGAGGTTGAGCGTTCTAAAGTACGTTGTTCATTTGTCTCATAGGTTGAGATACCTGTGTCAACAATTACAGGTTGACCATGAACATAAAGTTCAAAGTTGAAAGTATCGCTATGTGCATGTCCTGGAATATAATCTGGACCAATATCTCCTACATCAATAACACACTCGTAGTTCTCATTTTTTACTTTTCTGTATCCACTATTTAAAAGTGTTATTTGTTTTGGTTTAAGAGCTAATATCTTGGCATAATTAAAAAGCTCTTTAGTGGTTGGAGCAATACCCTTAGCACTGTCATTAAACAGAGGAATATCTCCATTTTCATAAGTGATGGTTTTTAGCCAACCTAGCATTAGTTCAGCTTTTTGAGTAAGAAGAGGTAATAGCTCTTGATTTCTCCATTGACTATTTTTTACTAGATTTATACAGTCCAATACTCTAAATAGCATAATTTGATGATACATTGGACTCAACTCAAAGTGAGCTCCATCATCTAATATCTGTTCCTCTAACTCCTCTGTTAAAATCTCAAATGCTTTAGCATATAGCTTTTTATCTTCAAAGTAGTAAGCACCAAATAGTAGAGAAAATCCATTTTCCAGTAGATGATTGCCTAATATATGATACTCAAGATTGTCCATTAATATATAGTATTGATTAAATATAAAAGAGTCTATCTCTCTATTTTGTATACTATTTTTAGATAAAAATTTAATAAAATTAATATTACGTAAAGAGATAGGAAATGGCATCTTTTTACCTCGAATAGGTTCAGGGTAGTTAATAAAATCTTGAATCAACTTTAAGCCATCTTCTTTACTTATATCCTCTTGTTGTAAAAAATCAAAATAGGTAAGATTGTAGTTCCAAAGTTTACCATAACTATTGTAGTTCCAATCTATGCTATCTTTAAACTCATGCGTAATCCCTATAAATGTAAATTTACCATTTTTGTAAAGATTATTATAGATATAAAAAGTTGGATACTCTGTAAGTTTTAAAGCTTTAGATTGTGGTGCTACTAGGGTAGGGGGGGTATATTTGGTCAATTTTCGTATTTTATTACGGAGCATATAGTATGCTCTATATTTAAACTGTTTTGGTTTTAGGTATTTTAGGGTGTGGTAGAGTTTAATTAGTTTATTCATTGTGTATATTAATTAGCCATGTATTTAGTAATATCTAATTTTTGAACTAAATGCTTAAACTTTCCTATACTTGTTCTTGCTATTTCATCTATAGTCTGAACTTTATATTCAAATTGGTTAGACATTTTTTTTGCTAGAGAAAGTATTTCTTGATGATTTATTTTTTTAGGTTCTTTTGTTTGAATATAAATAGTAATGTATCCAGGAGTATCTTGATAAAATTGAATAGCATCAACATATTTATAGTTAGCAATAGAACCTGATGCTAATTTGGTAAAAAGAATAAGAGTACGATTTTTGGTTACTAAGTATTCCTGTAATCGACCATCTATATATTGAGTTGTTTTAATAATATTGGTATCTTTAAAAAAAGTTTTTTCTCCTGATATAAAATCATTAGTTTTATATCGAATAAAAGGCATTACAAAATTATCAAATGATGTTCCTACTATTTCATTATTTATAGATTCTGATAGTCCATATGAATTTAAAAATTTATACTCCTCTTGATTTAAGTTATATGCAGCACAAATACGTTCTGAATGTCCATATTGTGCAATAATATTACATTTAAAGAAATTTTTAAACTCATGAAAGTAATAGTCAGGAATGCCTTCTGAGGTCAATATAATGCCTTTTATATTTGATATTTCATTAATATTATTTTTTTTGCAAATTTGTATAAATTGGTACAACCTAGAGGGATAAGCATTTATAAATTTTGCTTGAAACTTATGTATCTGTTCTAGTATAGTATGAATATTTTTTGGGTCATTAGTAAAATTACGTTCAAAAAATAGATAGTTATCGACTGCTTCATGCACCCAAGGTCTCGGTTCTGAATTATCTACATGAATAGTACGAAAAGCTAATGTTTTAGCTCGATATTTATATCCTTTAAGTTGTTTAAAAACATGTAGGAAATATGCTTTTTCCTTTGCCCTTGAAAGCTCTCTTGGAATAAAAAACTCCATAGCTTTCATACTTGTACCTCCTGTTTTAATAGAAACCTCTTTTTCAACTTTATTTGTATGCATATCGGATAAATTATTTAAAATATCCTCTTTTGTTAAATAAGGAACTTTTTTATAGTCATCAAAGCTTTTGAAATCTTTTATTTTAAAGTCATGTTTATCAAACAGTTTTCTGTAGTAAGGTAGATTATCGTACGCAAATTGTAATGTTTCATAAGTTTTATTATACATATAGTCAAGTTGAAACTGTTCGCTAGAACTATAAAATTTTTCCAGAATATCTCTATGTTTTGGGTAGTTTTTACCAAATCTTATTTCAAGTGGTATTTGACCATATAGTTCTCCTAAAAATGTTTGAATTGGCTGAGGTAATCTATAATAAGAGCTCTTATATTGATGAAGTATGCTATCTATATTTTTCATTTTTTTCCTTTGTGATTAATATGTTCTAAAAATAGGTCAGTTTGAATATTGCTATTGAAGTTAGAGAAAGTCTTAACAGCTTCTTTATGTAGATGGTCATATTTTGTATTATCTATACTCTTTATAGCCTCTAAAAGTTGTTGAGTTTTTTTAACATCTACAAGTAGTGCATTTTTATTATCTGTACACATCTCCATTATTCCTTGCAATTTAGTTGCAATAACTGGTATTCCTAATGCAAAAGCTTCTATAATGATGCCAGGGTAACCTTCTCTATGAGATGGAAGTACAAGTACATCATATCTATCCATTACTTTTAAGACATCATTAGAATTTAATGGACCTTTATAGTTTACTCCTATTTTTTTAAAATACTCAATAGAGTATTTTTCATTTGTATATTTAATTGGTCCATAGAGGTCGCAAGTGTAACTTTTATCTAGTTTTCTAATAACTTCACAAAGTTCATCTATTCCTTTCTCTTCATTTATAGAACCAATATAGACAAATCTTTTTTTAAATTTTCGTACTTTTTTTATTTGAATATTTGCATCTCTTACGTTTGGAAACCAGAAGGTATTTTTATTATATTTTTTGAAAGTATTGACAAGATATTTTGTTTCAAAAAAGACTGTATCTGTATGTTTTATAATTGTTCTAATTACAAATTTTTTAAAAAAATTTGAATTATTATAGACTTTATCAAGGCTTCCTGCAAATTTTCGTAAACTTGTTTTTTTAGAGAAAATTTTTGCTAAAATAATAATAATTGGAGAGAGTACTAAAAAACTATTCATTGTCGCATGAAGTGAAATATGTTCATGTTTTCTAATATTTTTTATAAGAGCTAAAATAATTTTTGGAAACATAAAAATATTATTGTTATAGTTTGCTTTTAGAGTATCTATAGTTGAAAAGTCTATCTTTTTTTGTATAAGTTCAGATATTAGGAGTTCAAATAGAATTGTAATTCCCCCTGTATCGTTTTTATTGTATCTATTTTGTTTTGGACCTATTAATAATATTTTTGACATAATTTTACTCTTTTTTTTAATTATTTTAAAATAGATTTAATCTTATCTAATTTTACTTTTAACTATGTATTCATACTCTCTTAAAAAAAATTAAGTAGTTAATCGTTCTTTTTATATTTTTTTAATAAATAAGATTTTTTTTCTTTAGGCGAGTAGTGTTTTATATAATCGTATTTATCTTTATTTTTATTATGAAATTCATCTAAAGAACAAATATATTTAGCAGGTATACCTGCATAGACACTATTATCTTTTAGCTCTCCTTTAACTAAACTGCAAGCACCAATAATAATATTATTGCCAATTTTTGTATTTGGTAATATAGTAGTATCCATACCTATAAAAACATTATTCCCTATAATAATTTCTCCAAAAAGATCTATTTGATTATATTCTGGATATTTATTGCGTATTACATAAGCTGCTCCATCATGAGTAATAAACTTAACACCACTTGATGTTCTTACATTATCTCCCATAGTTATCAAATATGGTTCACTTCCCCAACTGCGTGTCATAAAATTACAGTTTTTACCAAAATTGACTTCAAGACGTTTTGCCAATTTAGTTTTTGAAATTATTCTATAATATATAGCAGTAGATAAAAATTTTATTTTTTTAATCATACTAGTTTACCTTTTTATTGTTGTGAATTGTATTTATTAGTATTGTTTCCCACTTCTTAGAGATATTTTTAATATCTAATTCATCTCTAATCTTTTTTGCTTTATCTCCAAGCTGTTTTCTTTTTTTATCATCATTAATTAATTGATTAATTGTTTGAGATAGTAGAGCAATATTGTTAGCTTCAACAAGTACACCATTTTGATTATGAGAAATAATCTCTTTAGGCCCTGTTGGACAATCAAAAGCAATACTACAACACCCATACCCCATTGCCTCACATAATGCACCAGGAAAACCCTCTGAGCGAGAAGATAGAACAAAAATAGAAGCCTGTTTATATAGATACTCCATATCATCTATCTGACCAACTAAAGATATCTTATGTTGTAAATTTAGTTGAGCTATTAAATCCTCTAAAGCAGTACGCTCACTACCCTCTCCAGCAATAATCAATCTCCAACTATTATTTGGTAACATACTAAATGCCTCTATAAGCATATCAAATCCTTTGATATGTGTAAGTCTACCCACTCCTAAAATAATATTCTCTTTTTGAATATAGCTATGTTTGTCTTTTAAAATTAGTGGATTTTTTAGTATGCTAATATCTTTTACATAGTGATATTTTGGTCTATCTTCTTCTGTTAAAACTATAAGATGGTTACAAAGAGGGTAGGTTACTCTTCTTAAAAATCGCCAAATAGCTGTCTCAATTTTACCTCTTTCATTACTTAATGAACGATGATAACTACTATGTTCAGAGATAATAACAGGATAAGAGGCAAGTTTTGCTCCTATTACTGTTAAAATATTTGTTGATGCTACAAATCCAATAACAATATCAGGGTCTATTTTTTTAGTTGTATTGGCTATATGTTCTACTTGATTTGTGATTTGTTGGATTTTTTTAGGTAAATATTTTTTCTTAGTATTGTTTATATGAAATAATTTAATTTTATTGTCTAATATAAAAATATTATTTGAGTTTGAAAGCAGTATAATATTAATATCATGTCCCATAGTTACAAAATGGTTTGCTAATGTCACTAGTATCTTCTCTGCACCACCTAGAGAGCTTAATGAGTGAATAACAAATGCTATTTTCATACTTTCATCTCCTTCATATAGTTATTTTTAGCTTTATCTCCTAGAACAGATAAGATTACAATTGAAGCAACCTGAGCAGGTTGTTCTAACATATTATGTGAAAAGAAACAAGCAAGTGTAAAGTATGTAAGAATTAGAACTGCAAGATGTTTTTGTTCTCTATTTCCAAATTTGACTATATTGTAACTACTAAAAAAGAACATAAGTGGGATTAAAAGAATTCCAAATATTCCATAGTCCGCCCATATCATAGCAAAAGTATTATGTGGAGAAACTACATGTTTCCATAAACGAGTTGTTGCATATCCATTACCTAAAATAGGATTATCTAGGTATATATTTATGGCATCTTTTAAAACCTTTTTTCTTTCATCCATATCGTGTGTATCTGATGATTTGTTATCTGCAAAAAAATTAACTCTATTTCTCATGTTCTCAGTAACTTGTAAGTCAAAAGTGTCAGATAGCGTATCAAACCCTCCTGTAGCTAACCAACTAAAAAATAGAGTAATAGTGGTTATAATTATTAGTAGATGAGAGGCATATAGCTTCTTTTGAAATAGCATAATAAATAGGATTAATAGAAAAATCATGATATTTGATCTTGACATTGTAAAAAAAACACCTAAAAAAACTACTATTATAAATAAAAATCGTAACTTTTTAGGTATCATATCAATTCCTAAGATAAGCAAAACAACCATAGCACTACCTGCTATATTTGAATTTAAATAGGTTGAAGCAGCTCTCCCCACAACATAACTAGCAATTTCTTTTCCAAAATAGAAGTATCCTGGGTCAAAGTAGTCAATACCTAAAATAATTGTTGCTATTAATCCTAAAATAACAGTAGTTCTTCGAGTAATAGTTAAATTGCTATCATCAAGATTAAATAAGAATATAAGAGAGAAAAACATGAATAAAAAAAAGAAAAATATCTTTAAGTATTTAAACTCTCCTGCTCCTGCAGGAGATGTTATAAAATATGAAATATTTAAGATTGTATAATATATTATCCATATTATTAGTATATTCTTATAAGGAAGTGGTAGTGACTTTTTTATATAAAATAATACAACAATTGTAAATATTGTTAAGTCCATAAGATAAGCAGGAAAGGGAAAAAATCCTACAAAAGGTAAGTAAATTGTTAAATTTAAAAAAATCATACCAGTTCCAATAATTAGTATTAAATTTTTAAATTGTATATTAAGCATACTCTTCTCTTAACTCTTGGAAATATCTGTTTGAGTTTGTTGGTTGATACTTTTGAGTAAATCCTAAATTTTGTAGCTTCTTAAAATCTAAAATTTTAGATGCAAGTTCTTTACTATCTTCAATATCTGTAAGAAACCCATTTCTTCCATTCTCTATAAGAGTGGAGATAAAAGGAATGCATCTTGTAGATACAACGGGCTTCTTAAGATAAAGATTTTCTAAAAGAGCATTAGGTAGTCCTTCTCTTCTTGAAGAGAGAACAAATAGATCTGAAAAATAGAAAAAACGATAAGGGTTTGACTGAAATCCTAAAAAGTTTACATTTTTTTCTAAATTTAACTCTTTTTGTTTTTTTAATAAAAGCTCTCTTTCTCCATCATCTCTGCCAATAATATGGAGTACAAAATTTTTATCTTTTTTAATAACTAATGCAAAAGCATCTAAAAGTACATCAAATGCCTTAGCGTAGGTTAGTCTTCCAGCTGCAACTACATTGATTTTATCTTGATTAAAAGGGTTTTGAACATTATTGATTTTATTGTTTATCTCATCTTCATTAAGAGGATTAATAAAGATATCTACTCTTTTAGGAGATAAACCATAGTACTCTATAAGTTCATTTTTCATTTCAGGAGTTTGAGCTAATACTCTATCTGCTGTTTTATAGGCTCTTTTAAATAAAAATTTCCAACTTCTTTTATGTCTACCCTCTTGAGCAAGAAGTTTTGGTGATGTTGCATTTCTCAATACAATAAAAGGTTTATCTTTTATACCAAGTAGTGCTAAATATTGAGCTATACTAGTATGGGTCATTGTAGAATAGATTATATCAGGTTGTATATTTTGAATAATTTTTCTAAATTTAAAGATAGAAAATAGTGTTTTTTTAGCATTTAGATTTATGATTTTGACATAGGTAGGAATCTCTTTTAAAAATATGCCTTCTCTAGATACCATAACTAGGAAAATATCAAACCTATTTTTATCTAGTTGTTTAATAATATTGACAGTAACACGTTCTGCACCACCACCAATAAGATTTGCCATAAAAAACACTATTTTTCTTTTCATTTAACTATGCTCTCTACTAATTTATAATACCACAAAAGTCAAAAATTTCTCTATCTACAATAGAAATATCTTTAAACTCATCATGTGCAACTAAAAATACAATAATATCTGCCTCTTTTATAGCTTCTTTCATATTAATTAGATTAAATTCATCTGATGATTTCAAATTTGGTTCTACTGGAAGTACACTTAATCCATCACTTAAAAGTTTTCTTGTTACATAAACAGCTGGAGACTCTCTTAAGTCATCAATATTTGGTTTAAATGCCAATCCCATACAAGCTATTTTTGCTTCTTTTCCATGTTTTTTCTCAAATTGTAGTGCAGCATTTTTAATTTTTTCTATTGCCCACTCTGTTTTATAGTTATTTACCTCTCTAGCTGTACGAATAATCTTAGCATCTTCTCCTCCAGCATGGACAATAAACCATGGGTCAACAGCAATACAATGACCACCAACACCAACACCTGGTTGTAAAATATTTACTCTTGGATGACGATTTGCAAGTTTAATTAGCTCCCATACATCAATATTGAATTTATCAGAAAGAATAGATAGCTCATTTGCAAATGCAATATTTAAATCTCTATAGCTATTTTCAGTTAACTTTGCCATTTCAGCTGTTTTAGCATCTGTTTGAAGTACCTCTCCACTAACAAATGTTTTGTAAAACTCAGCAGTAGCCTTAGTAGCTTCTTTAGTAATACCACCTACAATACGGTCATTTTCTACTAATTCACGCATAATCTGTCCAGGAAGAACTCGTTCAGGGCAATGTGCTATATGTATTTTAGTAGTATCAATACCTTTTGAGGTTAAAACTTCTGCTATTTTATCTGTTGTTCCAACAGGTGAAGTTGACTCTAAAATTACAATATTACCCTCTTCTAAATAGGGAGCAATAGCTTCTGTAGCAGAGAGAACATAATCTATATTTGGAACATAGCCCTCATGAAAAGGAGTAGGAACAGCAATAATAAAAATATCAGATTTTTTAGGCTTTAAATCAGCAACTAAATTACCAGAGTTTACAGCTGAACGTACAAAAGTATCTAAATCAGGCTCTACTATATGAATTTTTCCCTGATTTATTGTATCTATAGTACTCTTTACTACATCTACACCATGAACTTTATAGTTTCGGTTTGCAAGAAGTGCTGCTGTTGGCAATCCAATATATCCAAGACCTATTACACATACTGTTTTTATTTGCATTTATTTCCCTTAAAAATTATTAGTATTTTTTATCTCTTAATTTACTTAAAATTGTTTTTTTATATTTAGAATTATACTATTAATATAGTTAAAATATATTAAAGAATAGTTAAGAAAATGTTAATAAGTTTTAAATTATAAGAAGACTTTGAAATATATCAAAGTCTTCTTACATAAATGCTTACAATTCATTTTTTAAAATAATAAATGTTGTATTAGTAGTAAGAAGTATTAAAATAAAGATACTAAATAAGTTTAGAGAAGTAACAGATTTAGAAGTATATGGTGAACAACTGCAAGAAGCAGTTGTATCTAACACAGTAGGAGCATGGTATATACCCATATCTTCTGTATAGTCATTATTGATTAGATTAATATTTGTAATTTGAGCATTACTATTGGCATCAGAGTCAAGGCTATTGTCTGAACCTTGGTTAGCTGATGTGATATTGTAGTTATTAGGTAGATTAGAGAACTCAATACAGTAACTTCCTGCTAATAGGTTTGTAAACTGGTAATAACCATTACTATTGGTAGTTGTATGTTGAGTAGAGCTTCTACTACATGTAGCATTGTTATATAGATTTACAGTTACACCATTAACTCCTGTCTCATTAGAGTCTTGAATACCATCTCTGTCACTATCAATCCATACTCTATCTCCGAGTGTGTAATGTTTTTTAGGTGGAACAACTACTATTGGAGCATGGTATATACCCATATCTTCTGTATAGTCATTATTGATTAGATTAATATTTGTAATTTGAGCATTACTATTGGCATCAGAGTCAAGGTTATTGTTTGAGCCTTGGTTAGCTGATGTGATATTGTACTCATTAGGTATGTTAGAGAACTCAATACAGTAACTTCCTGCTAATAGGTTTGTAAACTGGTAATAACCATTACTATTGGTAGTTGTATGTTGAGTAGAGTTTCCACTACATGTAGCATTGTTATATAGATTTACAGTTACACCATTAACTCCTGTCTCATTAGAGTCTTGAATACCATCTCTGTCACTATCAATCCATACTCTATCTCCGAGTGTATAATGTTGAGGTGTAGGTGGAACTACTACTGGAGCATGATATATACCCATATCTTCTGTAGGGTCATTACTAGTTAGATTGATATTTCTAATTTGGGCATTACTATTGGCATCAGAGTCAAGGCTATTGTCTGAACCTTGGTTAGCTGATGTGATATTGTAGTTATTAGGTAGATTAGAGAACTCAATACAGTAACTTCCTGCTAATAGGTTTGTAAACTGGTAATAACCATTACTATTGGTAGTTGTATGTTGAGTAGAGTTTCCACTACATGTAGCATTGTTATATAGATTTACAGTTACACCATTAACTCCTGTCTCATTAGAGTCTTGAATACCATCTCTGTCACTATCAATCCATACTCTATCTCCTAACGTATAATATGATGAAGGTTTAAATCCAATATCAAAGCTATGATTATTGTTCCCAACTAAGGGAATATTTGAGTCTAGTATAGCTACTATGGCATTATTGTTATTAAGAATTCCATTACTGTCATTGATACTCTCTCCCTTATTAGGCTGTGTAAGTTCTTTTCCACTTAGCATATTTTGTTTAGAACTACCAGCAATATTAGGAATGCTAATATAACAGTGATTAATGTTGTTCTTTACTAAAGAGCTAACACCATATATATAATTTGATGTTAAGGTGGAATTATTTGGATTATTAGAAAAAAGATAGTTACCATTATTATCAGTAGTAGCTCTAAATAGACCATTATCACAGATTAATGATATATTTACATCTTTTATTCCAGTTTCATTAGCATCTTGAATACCATTTGAATTTTCATCAAACCAAACCCTATCACCTATCTCTATTGGAGCGTCATCAGTAATGAGCTCAATATCTCCCATACCATTTGCTTTCCAACTTAAGCCATTACCTTTAGTCATTGCTGTAGCATACCAATTATCTATAGAGCCATTTTTTAGGCTTAAAGTATTAACCCCTTGGGAATCCCAGTAGACTTTTGTATCTCCTATTGGGTTTTCAGGATGAGGGTCAATTACTGTTAATAGCAGTTGGTCGCTACCTTTTAGAATAGCCAATGCTCCATTAGAAGATTCATGTGCACCATCTACACCAAAATCATTAAAAAACTCATTAATTCTAGTCAGTGGAGTAGTGTAGCTAGATAAAAAATTTGAATAATTATATCTTAGACAATTATTCGTCCCTTCTATACTATATATATCATTTTTATAACATACTTTTAATATCTCTCCTGCAACCAAAGCAGATTCACTTGTTTTATTTGCATCTAATATAGCAGGATAATTATTGATTGCTGATTGTGCAGAATGTCTATCTAAAAACGATAAGTACATATTATTATATTTATCAAATTCAATATCACTTAAGATAGGTTCTGCATAGTAATGAAATATAGTTCTATTATCATCTACATAGGTATCTTCCCACGCATGCCAACCTCTAAGCTCTTTTGAGTAGTTAAGATCAAAAGATAATACTTGTTCAAATCCATTCTCTGGATTAGTTAAACTAAATTTTAATACCGATGCAGATAAATCATCTTTTGATTTAGATTTACTTGCATCACAGACAGTACCCAAATAACCAGCACCTTCATGTACCTTTAATGCCCATGGTCTAAGCTCTCCATTTTTACATGTTGGAACATTTGCTATATCTTTAATTAAGTATTGATTTATTGTTGTGCTAGAGGATGTAAGAGTATTTGTATCTTTAGAAATATCAATAGATATAAGCCCTTTTTGATGTAGGTTAACTAACCAAAGTGTAGCATTGTTCTCATCTATATCAATTCCACCATAAGAAATTTTTCCAACTTTAGCATATGCATCAAAGTCTACATTTGGAGTAGTTGGAGAGTCAGGTAGAATATAGTTTGAGTTAGTTTCTCTATCTACAGTTCCTAAATCAATAGGTATATTACTATTTGAAGGAGTATCTCCCTGAATAGAAAAGTTTTCAACTTTACTATCATCAGTAGTATTATTTGAATAATCTATAATATAAATGGTTGAAGGGTTCTCTTTAAATCCAATATGTCGTTGAAGCATACTAGATACAAAAAGACGTTTTTTGTTTTTTTGATAAGCTTTTCCCCAAATTGAACCAAGCATATCTTTACTAATTGTAGAAATAGGTTTAGGTCCAGTTCCTGGTTGTCCATGTAGCCCAATTGATGGGATATCAACTGTAGAGTAATTTCCATTCATTCCTGTTGAGTTATATTTAATAAATTGAAGACTCTGTAAATCACCACTTATATAAGTACCATTTTGTTGAATATTACTAACATAAATAGGATTTGTAGTAGATGAAAAATCATCTGGGTTATGTAGTCCAAAACTAATATTATTATCTCCATTTTTAACAAATTGAACACTATTATTTAAACCTGGACTCTCTTTTAAATAGTTTGGAATATCTGAAAACTCAATTCGAGAATTTTGTGTTACTTCTAAATGCCATGTACCATTACTATCGGTAGTAGTGCTAATATTGTCTGGATATGCAGTTACCTTTATGTTTGCTACCCCTAATTCATTTAAATCTTTTTTACCATAAGTGTTCAGTTCTAAAATACCTCCACTATTTTTTACTGGTAAGTCCTGAAATACTTGTCCTCCTATCCCTGCAAATAACCATGTATTAAACAAAAATATTAAAACTATTTTTAACATAAATAAACTCCTTTTGTTTTATTAAGAATTATACATAAAATAAATTATTTTTTAATTTAAAAAAACAATTATTAATGCAAAATAACGTTTATAGTGGATTTTTAACATAAAATTGTAAAAAAATAGTAAAAAATTTACCAGAATATTTAAAATTTGTAGGGAGTTAATAGATAAGGAGAGTATATATACTCTCTATTTTATTTTATGTAGTATTTATTAGTTTAATTTAAAGTAAAGTTTAGAATAGTAATTTTACAGTCTTCCATCCGCTTGTTCTAAGATAGATTTAATATCAAAAACAACTTGATTTTCATTGTCAAGTTTTATATTTTTATACTTATTATGAGCAACAGCAAGAACAACAGCATCATAATCATCTACATTAGCATCTGCTTTTAGCTCTAAAGAGTATTCTCTTTGAACCTCCTCTTTATCTGCCCAGTAGTCACTTACATCAACATTACAACCAAACTCTTGTAGTTCTCGAATAACATCAATAACACGAGAGTTTCTAATGTCTGGACAGTTCTCTTTAAAGGTTATTCCAAGTACTAAAACTTTAGACCCTTCTATCTTCTTGCCTTTTTTAATCATGAGTTTAATCACTTGACTTGCTACATAGATACCCATATTGTCATTGAGCCTTCGTCCTGCTAAGATAATCTCTGGATTATATCCTACCTCTTGAGCTTTATGTGTTAAGTAGTATGGGTCAACACCAATACAGTGTCCTCCAACCAAACCAGGTTTAAATGGTAAAAAGTTCCACTTTGTTCCTGCTGCTTCTAGTACAGCATTAGTATCAATTCCTAGTCTATTAAATATCATAGATAGCTCATTCACAAAAGCGATATTTATGTCTCTTTGTGAATTCTCAATAACTTTTGCAGCTTCTGCTACTTTAATTGTTGGAGCTAAGTGAGTACCAGCTGTAATAATTGAGGCGTAAAGCTCATTAACTCTTTTACCTATCTCTGGTGTTGAGCCTGATGTCACTTTTAAAATTTTAGTAACAGTATGCTCTTTATCTCCTGGATTAATACGCTCTGGGCTATAGCCACAGAAGAAGTCTTCATTAAATTTTAAGCTTGAGAATTTTTCTAAAATAGGAACACACTCCTCTTCTGTAGCACCTGGGTAAACTGTACTCTCATATATAACAATGTCATCTTTTTTAAGTACTTTACCAATAGATTCACTTGCTTTAATAAGAGGTGTTAAGTCTGGTTTTTTGTGTTTGTCTATTGGTGTTGGTACAGTTACAATATATATATTACAATCAGCAATATCTTCTAATTGATTAGTAAATTGCATCTTGTTTTCAATAGCCTCTTTAACTTGCTCTGTTGAAAGTTCTAAAGTTCTATCAACTCCTGAACGTAACTCATCTATTCTCCACTGTGCAATGTCAAAACCTACTACTTCATATTTTGATGAAAATGCATGTGCTAGAGGTAATCCTACATAGCCTAGTCCTATTACTGCTATTTTGTCTTTACTGTTCATTACTGTTTCTCCTTTTTGTGTCTTGAATATACCATGCAATGGATTCTTTTAGACCACTCTCCAATGTATGGGTTGGCTCATAGCCTAAAAGTTTTTGCATTTTATCAATGTTGGCATTAGAGTGACGAATATCTCCTGCTCTAAAATCTCTATAGATAGGCTTTTTAATCTCTAGGTCTGGAAGATTCTCTTTTATACCTTCAACAATAGCATTATAGAGATTATTAAGTGTTTCTCTTCCTCCAATAGCTGTATTAAAGGCTTGACCAAATGCTTTTTCATTGGTGGTAGTTCCTGCTAATATATTGGCTTGAACAACATTGTCAATATAGGTAAAATCTCTACTTGTTTCACCATCACCATTAATAAAAACATCCTCTCCTTTAAGTATTTGTCCTATCCATTTTGGCATAACAGCTGCATAAGCACCATTTGGGTCTTGACGTTTTCCAAAAACATTAAAATAACGTAATCCAATGGCTTCCATTCCATAACACTTTTCAAATACTCCCATATAAAGCTCATTGACATATTTTGTAACAGCATAAGGGGAGAGAAGGTTACCTGTTCTATCTTCAACTTTTGGTAGCTCTTTAGAGTCTCCATAAACGGAAGAAGACGAAGCAAAAACAAAACGTTTAACACTATTCTCTTTTGCAGCCGTTAACATATTGAGAAAGCCTGTGACATTATTGTGATTTGTTAATATAGGGTTGTCTATAGACCTTGGAACTGAACCAAGTGCCGCTTGATGAAGAATAATATCAACATTGTTTGTAATATCTTTACAAGTTTCGTAATTGACTATGTCTCCCTCTATAAAGTTAAAGTTAGACCACTGCTCTTTTGTTACAGATGCTTTGATATGCTCTAGATTATATCTGTGACCAGTTGAAAAGTTATCCAAGCCAATAACACTCTGTTTTAGTTTTAAAAGTGCTTCAACTAGGTTAGAACCTATAAATCCTGCAGCACCTGTTACTACCCATCTTTTTTTATTTTTTAATAGGTAGGCTTTTGTCTGTTCATATTGCATTAATTTCCTTTATAAATTATTTTTTATTGTATTTAGTTTGAGCATTTTTTTACAAGTTCTACTTTTTAAAAAATGCTCAAGTCTTTTTATATCTCTTATTCTGTGTGCATCGCTACCAATAAAATCAACAAGACCATATTTGATTAATTGATGAGCTATATTGGAAGTTGATTTTGATTTACTATAAAGAGATTTTGCATTAACTTGAAATAAAACACCTAATGCTTTCAATCGTTTATAATTTTCTATATTATTATTTAAATAGTTATAACGCTCTGGATGTGCCATAACAGGTATATATCCTTTCTTTAATAAATTACTAATAATCTCTTCTAAAATAAGAGGTTTTGTTATACAGCTTGTTTCAAAAAGTACATAGTGTTTTCTAAATGTTAATAGGTTTTTATCTTCTATTAAATTTAAAAAGTGCATGTCAACGTAATATTCTGCTCCAGCTTCCAGTGAAATATTAATCTCTTCTTGCTTAAGTACTTGTTTAACTGTATATAGCTTTTCTAAAATTATCTCTCTATTATTTGGGTAAAAGTCACTAATAATATGAGGAGTTGCTATCAGCTTGGTATACCCTAATAGATGAAATTGCCTAATAAGCTCTATAGATTGTTTTAATGTTTGCGCACCATCATCTATCCCTGGGAGTATATGAGAGTGTATATCAACCTTAAAAGGATTTAGTTTGGCTTCATAGGGGTTTGGTTTAAATAGAGATTTGAAAAACATTATTCATACTCATAACTATATCCATATCCATACTCTCCATTCTTCTCTTTAGAAGCATTGAGAATTAAGCCAACATTTTGAAACTTATGTTTTTCAATTATTGTTTCTAATGTTTGAATAAACTCCTTTTTTGCATAATCTTCTCGTATAATAATTAAATTTAAATCACTATATTGCATAATTGTCTTTGTGTCACTGACTATACCTATTGGTGCTGTATCAATAATAATATACTCATACTGTTTCCTAAGTTTTTCAAGAATGATAGGTAACTGTTTTGATAAAATTAACTCAGATGGGTTAGAGGGAATAGGACCAGATGGAATAATATCCAAATTAGCAAACTCTGTTGCATAGATAACATCTTCTAAACTACACTCTCCATTTAAAAAATTACTAATTCCTTTATCATTTAAAATATCAAAAAAATTATGAAGGCTAGGTTTTCTAAGGTCAAGATTAATTAAAAGAGTTTTATACTTTGCCATCTCTAAAATAGTTGCTAAATTTGCAGAAATAGTACTTTTACCTTCATTAGCAATAGTTGATGTTATTAATATTACTATACCTTTATTCTGTCTATTTTTTAATTGAAGATTAGTTCGTAAGCTTCTAAAAGCTTCTGTAAATGGTGATTTTGCTACTTTATTAACGTATATAGTACCTTTTTTCTGTTTTTGATAAGGAATTGTTCCATAAATAGGTAATAGTGTTTGAGTTTCAATATCACTTTTATTTTTGATATAGCTGTATTTTAAGTCTCTTAAAAAAGCTAATATTGTACCTAAGATTAAACCTAATACTGTTCCAAGTAGTATAATAAATTTACGCTTAGGTTTAATAGGTCTATTTGAACTATATGCAGGGTCAATAATTTGATAGTTAGAAAAAGTAGCCAATTGCAAAATTTTATTTTCAGCCTGTTTTTTTAGCAAATATTCATACATTTTTGACTTAACTTCATAATTTCTTTTAATATTAACTAATTCTCTCTCTTTTGATGGAAGAGATTTCATATTCTCTTCATAAGAGTGTTTAAGCTTTAGTAAGTTAATATTCTCATACTCAATATTTTTACGAAGACTATTAAGATTATATACAATTTTATTATGTAATGATGAAATTTGTTTGCGTAGTACTTTTAGCTTTGGGTATTCATCTGTATACTCTTGAGTTAAAGATTGTTCTTCTATTTGTGCATTTTGTAGCCTAGAAATTAAACTTAATGTACTCTCATCACCTAATTTGGAGATAGATGGTGCTATAGCATCAAGGTTGTAATTATGTTTTACAAAATCAATTAAATTCGTAATTAATTTCTTCTTTAATTTATTTTCTGATATTTCTATTTCAATATCACTCAATTTTTTAATATATAGTGTTCCTTCTTCAGATGGTTTAGCAATATTTTTAGAGATTTGAAGAGCTTCTAGACTTTTTTCAGATTTTTTTAATTCTTTTTTTATATTATTTAGTTCTTTCACAATAAAATTTAATGTTCTAGAGTTTTGTCTATTTTTACTCTCTATACTATATTCAATAAAACTTTTTGATAAAGAGCTAATATATAAATTTGCTCGTTTTGGAATAGTATCTTCAAAAGAGATTTTAATAAGGGATGTATCCTTTTGAAGTTGTGAAACATTAAGTTTATTTTTTATAAATGTTTCAAAGATATGTCTTGTATCAGTTCCATTTAGTACAAAAGAAATAGGTTCTGAAATATCTGATTTTTTATGGATAATAATTTCCATATATTGATTTTTTATAATTTTATTAAATTGATTATTTTCAATAGTTTTAAAAATAAAATCATTTTTTTTAAAAATCATCTTTTTTAATTTTCTTTTATATGATAGTTTATAACTAAGGGTAAAGCCTTGTTCTGTAGGGGTTAAAGTAATTCTTTTTCCTAAAATTTTAGGATTCAAAATTTTTATTTGTTCTACCTTTATAGGTGATTCATCTTGAAATAACTCTACTGTTTTATACTTTTTTTTATGGAAGTATTGTATACTAAAGTCTACATTTTTTAAAGCCATTTGATTAATTTTATATGTTTTTAAAAGTGTAATCTCCTCTTTAACATTTTTTGCATTATCTGTAGGTGTTACACTATTTACAATATCATTTGTTTTAGTTTTTTGACTTGCCTTTACTTTTAAAATAGAATAAGATTGATAGATAGATGGTTTTTGATAGCTGTAAATATATGCAAATAGTGTACTTAAAATAGTTATAATAAGAATAGACCACTTATAATTTTTTAACACTTTTATGATGTCGGCAATAGTTAACTCTTTCTTGACTAAATTAGTAGAATTTATTTGTTCCATTATAATTATTATCCTATTTCTAATTAATTTGATAAAAATTTAATACTAACAAATGGTTGAAGGATATTGCTAATTAGTCTAAATACAGGGCTAATTTCATTAACTTGTGTATTGAAAGCTTTCATCCCATTTGGCATAACATAGACAATATCATTAGGTTTAATCATAATATTTGCAGAGATAATAGAGTGGATATCTGTTAAGCTTACTATTGTAGAGGTTACTTCTGAATCACCCATTTTTCTCATAACTAAAATAGAGTTTCTATTTGCTTGGTCAGTTAAATCACCAGCTCTTGCTAATATCTGAAGTAGAGGTAGCTGTTCATTCTCTAAGGCAATTTCACCTGGTCTTTTTACTTCTCCTATTACATAAGCTCTTTTATTGATAACTTCAAGATGGATATCTGGTTTTTTTAAGTAGACTCTATAGGCTTCTGTTAATGCTGCTTCAGCCTCTGGTTGAGTAAGACCTGCTAAATGAATTTTTTTAATTAGAGGAAGTCTAATGTCTCCTTTTGAATCTATAAGTAGTCCACGCTCTTGTTGGGCATAGGCAGAGTTAACTGAACTTAGTTCGGGATGCTTATAAATAATAATAGAGAGTCTATCATGTGGTTGTATCTTATACTCAAAATCCACATTTTTTAGGGTAGTAGTAATTTTTTTCGATTTTGAAGGAGTTGCTTTATTAAATAGTATGTAGTCATTTTTTGTACTACAACCCGAAAAAGCTATAACCATTGCTAATAAAAAGTATTTCATATTCTAATATCTCCTGCTATTTTAAATAATATAAAGAATAATAACAAAATTTATGTAATATTTTGTTAAAAATTATTTTAAAAGTGTAAATTTTTTTTTTAAAAAATACATTAAAAAAACGGTTTTACTATTAAATTAGTTGATTTTTGTTAAAATTCAAGAGTTGTATTTTGAATAAGAAGGCAAAAGATGAACTTAACACACTTAGATAAAAAAGATAAACCCAAAATGGTTGATGTCTCAGATAAAGATGAGACAACACGGATTGCAGTTGCTTCAGGTATTATTGAGGTGACACCTGATGCGTATGAAGCTGTAATAAAAAGTGAAACTAAAAAGGGTCCAGTATTGCAGACAGCTGTAATTGCAGCTATACAGGGAGCTAAAGAGACAAGTAGATTAATCCCTATGTGCCATCCACTTCTGCTCTCTTCAATTAAGACTGATATTGAGGAGTTAGCAGATTTACCAGGATTTAAATTAACTGTAACTGTAAAGTTAAAAGGTAGAACAGGTGTTGAGATGGAGGCTTTAACAGGTGTGAGTGTTGGTTTATTGACTATATATGATATGTTAAAGGCCATTGATAAAGGTATGGTTATTAAACAAGTACAACTAGAAAATAAATCAGGAGGTAAGTCAGGTGATTTTAGACGATAAGTGTAATGAACGACCAGATATTGAGTATCCATGTGAGTGGGGTTATAAAATTATAGGAAGAGATAGAGATGCCCTAGAGGCTGTTATTTGTGAAATTATGGGAGATAGAGAGTATATTCAACGAGAGGGAAATAGCTCTAGTAAAGGGAAATTTCACTCTTTAAATATGCAATGCCAAGTTGAATCAGAAGAGGATAGAAATGCTATCTTTAAAGCTTTTCAAGACCATAATGATGTTAAAATGGTTATTTAGGAGTGATAATCTTGTAACACTTTTTGAGTTAAAAGTGTTACTACCATAGATAAGATAACATAGATAAGGAAAAAGTATAGTCCTACCTCTATCTCTGCATGAGTCATCTCTCCTCCATTAGTAGTAATGTAGACTAAAAAGATAGCAACAACAAATACATCTAGCATTGACCACTTTCCTAAATGTTTAAAAAAATTGACCAATTTAATACTCCATGATTTTTCATAAAAGAGAAGTGTAAATGTTAGCGATAGGCTTTTTATCAGAGGCATAGCTACTGAAAAGAGAAGAATAGTTAGTGCTACAGCTACCTCATTTGAATTAAATAGTTTTAAGATTGAACCAATAATTCCTTTAGACTCAAAAGAGAGAATAACATCGCCTAAATAGTCTATATTTTTGTGAATAGTAACCATTAAAATGGGATTTATAAGACCGTAGATAAGTGCAATAAAGGTTGAGAAACTAAGTGTCATTGCCGCACCCCTTAAGTTGCAACTAAATGAAAATAAAATAACTACTCCAAGGGTTAGGAGAAAGTAGTAGAAATGAGTTTTGCTCTTTTGGTTAGCTAACTCTTTTTTATGTTTAAATATTTCTAATTTTTCTCTACTCTCATTTTTTACAAGACCTAAAGATATAATAGATGTAAACTCATCTATCTTCTCTGAAGCTAATCCATTAGCATCTGACATTTTAGCAATTTGAGTAGTCTGTTGCTCATATATTTTTGTCTCTTTATATGTAATATATCCAAAATAACCCATACTACTGAGTAGTATTAATATCAATATTATTTGTAGTCCTTTTAATAGTTTCATCTTCTAAACCTTGTTTGCTTTTTCTTTAAATCTTTACTGATTATGACGATTTATTTATTATATAACTATAAAATATTGATTTTATTTGAATATTTAAACCACTAATTAATTTAAAAAATGATAAACTGTTAGTAAATAATAAATAATAACAGTGGGGAGTTTTTTGTGCAGAGTAATCAATATTCAGTAAAAGTATTTGAAACGACCATTAGTGATGAAGAAGAGTTTAAAATTTTTTTTGATACTAATTATACTCTATTCAAAGACCATCTAATTTTAATACAAGGTGAGATTAGTGAAAATATTAAAAACTATTTAAAGGATAAAAAGCTTCAATATCTTCAAAATATGAATCTACCTAAAGGTCGTTCAAGGAAAGCTTTAGAGAAAGAGTTTGAAAGATTAGAGATTGAGTCAGCTGTTACGAAACAGATGGCTGAAGCAGAAATCAAAAAACTCTCTAATAGATTACAAAATAATCTAACTGTTTTAGATGGTATGATACGCAGTGGTCGTGAAATCAATATTGATGGAGACCTTTTATTGTTAAATCGTGTCAATAGTGGTGCGACTATCAAAACAACAGGAAATTTAATTATTACCCAAGTAGTAGAGGGAGCTATTCGTTGCAATGGAAGCTTTATGATGTTAACAGCCTCTCCTAAAGCAAATATTGTCTTTAATAATGTAGAGGTAGACAATTCTTTACTTGAAGATAGATTAAATCGTGTTGAGTTAAAAAATGATGAAATCATAATAACACCTGTATTGAAAAAGGAGATAAATTGGGCATTGTAATAGCAGTTATAAGTGGTAAAGGTGGTGTTGGTAAAACAACAGCAACAGCAAACCTTGGTTTAGGTATAGCACTAAATGATAAAAAGTGTGTAGTTGTTGACTTTGATATAGGTCAGCGTAACCTAGATATGATTTTAGGTTTAGAGAATCGTGTTGTCTACGATATGGTTCAGGTTATGGATGGTGAAGCAAATATTAAACAGGCACTCATAAAGAGTAAAGTGAGTCCTAATCTTTACTTTTTAGCAGCTTCTCAAACAAAAGATAAATCGGTACTAGATTCAAAAAAAGTAGAAAAACTTATTTCAGACCTTAAAGAGGAGTTCGATTTTGTTATTTTAGATGCTCCTGCTGGAATTGAGAGTGGGTTTGAACATACAATTGAGTTTGCTGATGCAGCTATTATTGTTGTTAACCCAGAAGTCTCTTCTATTCGCGATGCAGATAGAGCAATAGGCATACTTGACTCTAAGTCAGCAAAAGTTAAAAAGGGAGAAGATGTACTTAAGTGGCTCATTATTAACCGTATTGTTGCAGATATGGTTGAGGGTGGTGAGATGCTTAGAAGTGATGATATTTTAGAGATTTTAAACATTAAATTAATTGGTAAGATACCAGAAGATAAAGGTGTAATTGAGGCTTCAAATCAAGGAAAACCAGTTATTTTAGATAAAAAATCTATAGCAGGTCAAGCCTATGCTCGTATTGCTGGTCGTCTATGTGGTAAAAAGATAGATATGAAAAATGTTGAGATTTCAGATAGTGGACTCTTCAAAAAAATAGTGGGGATATTTAAATAATGTTTAGTTTTTTTGGTTTTGGAAAGAAGAAGAGTGCCTCTGTTGCTAAAGATAGATTAACTATTGCAATTATGTCAGATAGAGACCGTACCAATGGATACCCATTTATGGATGAGATGAAAGCTGAAATTATGGAAGTTGTTCAAAAATATGTCGGTGTACGTGGAGTAGAGATTAGAAAAGAGGTCGATGGCGATATAGAAGCACTTGCTATTGACATAGAGCTTGACAAAAATGCCTAATTAGGCATTTTTATATTTTAAGCAATAACTTCTGGAATTCTAATGGTTTGACCAGGGTAGATGAGGTCAGCATCTTTAATTACCTCAATGTTTGCATCTACAATATGTGGATATTTGCTTCCATCATCATAAAATTTAGTAGCAATTCCCCATAGATTATCACCCTTTTCTATTGTATAGAAAATTTCTTCTGGAATCTCTCTTACATTCTCCTCAGAAATCTGTTCTACAGTAATTAGTTGGTCAGCATTTACTTTTGCAATACCTTCAATATTACCAGCAATTAAGATGACTTTTTCACGAGTAGGGTAGTCTTGTGCTATACCTGCTAGAGTTATGGTATCTCCATTTACTTCTACTACTAAACCATCAACTGGGAGTTCATCAAAACTACTCTCTATCTCCTCTTTTACTGCTTGGGCATCATTACCTTTACCTAGTACCTTTTTACCTGCATCTGACATAAAATCAAAAAAACCCATACTGTTTCCTTTTTAAATTAAATTTGTTGTAATTTATTATAATCTAATACTCTTAAAACTATTTTAAGACTCTTTAAGAATTCTTGGTAGGGTAATCCCTGTTTGACTCTGATATTTACCTTTACGGTCAGAGTAGGTTGTTTCACACTGCTCATCACCTTGTAAAAATAGTACTTGTGCTATTCCCT
>JALVXC010000026.1 GCA_027038275.1 Campylobacteraceae bacterium
TGGTCTATCTCCTCTTTATAGAGTTGATATTGATATTGTAGTTTTGCGAAATCTATTCTCACTTTTTTAGTACCTCTAAACTGTTATCTTTTAATTTATATGTAGCAAACTCATCTTGGGCAATATTATCACTATTAAACTTTAAAGTATTACCACTAATCCCAACCCAACCAATCTGTTTTGCAGGAACACCAACCATTAAAGCATAAGGTTTTACATCTCTGTTAACTACTGCTCCACTTCCAATTAGTGCATACTCTCCAATGGTCACACCACAAACTATAGTAGCATTTGCTCCAATTGAGCAACCTTTTTTAAGAAGTGTCTTTTTAAACTCATCTTTTCTTTGAATAAAGGCTCGTGGGTTAATAACATTTGTAAAGACCATAGATGGACCTAAAAAGACATCATCTTCTACCTCTACACCCTCATAGACAGAGACATTGTTTTGAACCTTTACTCCATTGCCAATTATAACCTTTGGACCTACTACACAGTTTTGTCCAAATGAGCAGTTAGCTCCAATGGTTGTATGGCTTAAAATATGAGAGAAGTGCCATATCTTAGTCCCATCTCCTATATTAACCTCTGTATCAACAATGGCTGTTCCATGTTTGAAAAAATTGGACATTACCCAATTACCTTTTTACAGAATGGATGATAGTTACCATTTAGTCCAATAGCATCTAAATTACGAATGGTAGAGACCGTAGAGATAGAGCCATAAGCCTCATCAAGACCAAAACCATTACCTTTTAAAATCTCTTCATAACTTCTAGTATGTAAATCGGTAAATCCACCTGAAAACTCAATTTCATCGCCATCTACAGTAATACTTCTATAGGTTCTCTGCCCTAAATCTTTTACATCTTGAGGTATATAGTCATAATTTACAGACAAAAACCATCTAACATTGGCATTTTTGAGTCTAAATGAACCTGCATTACAATCAGGAATTTTTACATGAACCACACTCTCTTGCACATCTCCAAATATCCAAGTAAGCATATCGTAAAAGTGTACTCCAATATTTGAAGCTATTCCTCCAGATTTTGCCTCATTGCCTTTCCATGAGATAAAGTACCACTTACCTCGTGAGGTTAAATAGGTTAAGTCAATATCATAAATTTTATCTGGATTTTCTTCTAGCTCTTTAGCTACCTTCTCTTTGAGTGCTATAATTGATGGGTGTAGTCTAAGTTGTAAAATATTGTAGACTCTATGCCCTGTCTCCTCTTCTATTATCTTTAGTTGGTCAATATTCCAAGGATTTAGCACTAAAGGCTTCTCACAGATAGCATCTGCTCCACTCTTTAATGCAAAACGTATATGCGAATCATGCAGATAGTTAGGAGAGCATATTGAGACATAGTCTATCTTATTTCCTGTATCTCTTCTCCATTTATCAACAAATCTATCAAAGCGTTCAAACTCTGTAAAGAAGTCTGCTTGGGGAAAATGGCTATCCATAATACCAATACCATCATAAGGATCAAGAGCTGCTACTAGTTCATTTCCTGTCTCTTTTATTGCTTTCATATGTCGTGGAGCGATGTAACCTGATGCTCCTATTAATGCAAAATTCTTTTTATTCATAATAGATTTTATCCTTTATTGTTAGTAAAAATTATTTTATCAGATAAACAGATATATATAGATGAAAAATATTAATTAATTTACTATATTTTCTTTAGTTAATAAAATTTTAAAAGGTGTTTTTTTATTATTAAATATTACAATACGTTACATTTTAAAAAATGCAATATTAAAAAAAAGGAAAAACTATGAAACAAAAACATATTTTTCAACTACTCTTTATAAGCCTCTTTTTTACAGAGTTTCTCTTGGCAAATATGCCTATTATAGGTCAAATTGATACTGACCACTACTCAGAACAAGTTACACTAAATAGTGCCGAGACAAAAGCTTTTATTACAAACTACTCTAGTGGTTTTGATATTATAGATATATCCAATCCTACAAACCCAACAAAAATTGGTGCGTTTACAGATACTGATGGTGGAAGGGTATATGATATTGCTCTTAATAGTAGTGAGGATATTGCTTATGTTGCTTTAGACCAAGATGGTATTGTGATTGTAGATATTTCAGACCCATCAAATGTTACTATATTGGGAAGTTATAATACAAATGGAAGAGCAAAAGGGGTTACCCTCTCAGATGATGGCACAAAACTCTTTGTTGCTGACTATTTTGATGGTTTAGTAGTACTAGATGTAACTAATCCTAATGCTCCTACACAAATTGGACACTATGTAACAGATTATCAAAACAATGGTAAGGTCTGGGATGTTGTCTTGTCTGAAGATAAATCAAAAGCGTACTTAGCTGACCACTCAAAAGGTCTACTTATTCTTGATGTATCAGATGTAACATCTATCTCAAAAATTGGACAATACGACACAAATGGAACTACACTTGATGTTGCTATCTCATCAGATGAGACCAAAGCTTATGTTACTGACTATGATAATGGTTTAGTTGTTATTGATATATCAAACCCTGTTTTACCTACTAAGATTGGACACTTTATTATGCCACCAATAGACTCTGAAGAATACTCATGGGCATGGAGATTAAAACTCTCATCAGATGAGAGTAAAGTATTTATAGCATACAGAGACAATGGACTAGTAGCAGTTGATGTATCTAATCCATCAGCACCTACATTTATAGATAAACAGTCAACAGGTGTATATACATTTGGAGTTACACTCTCTAGTGATAATACAAAGGCTTATACTGCTGATTACTATAGAGGATTATCAATTATTGATATATCTGCTCTACCATAATCTTTTAAATTAATATGGTACGATAGCAATCGTACCCTACATTAGAACTAATGGCTTTAATATTTTAGAGTCTACTTTTCTTATATCAAAATAGGGTTTTTGACGTGTACCAAACTGTCTATAGGACTTTTCTATAGACTCAACCATACTCCCTTCAAAATCAAATCGATTACACTTTTTAGAGCTATCTTTAATAATCTCCCATAATAGAAGAGTACCAACTCCACTATTTCTATAGTTACTATCAATAGTATTAATAAGATGATACCCACTTATACTATCCCAAATATAAAGAAAGGCAGCAGCGATATTTTGACTCTCTTTATCTATAG
The DNA here is from genome assembly GCA_027038275.1 of Campylobacteraceae bacterium. Lineage (GTDB taxonomy): Bacteria > Campylobacterota > Campylobacteria > Campylobacterales > Sulfurovaceae > UBA1140. The sequence continues at coordinate 3,149 of JALVXC010000026.1, forward strand.
CATATATAGTTCGACCATGATTATGCTCATAGATGCTACTATATAGACGCTTAAAGTGTTCAAAAGAGTAGGAGATGGTATCACCCTTAGTTGCTAAACTCTCTTTATGGTGTTCATAGAATATTTTAGCATCTAAATCAAACTTTACCTCCATAACTCTACTAGCCTTTTGTATATCTTTACGCTTTGCATTGCTAAAGTTACTATAGACCTTATCTAAATTTGATAAATCTTCAATAACATAGGTATATTTTGTTGTAGCATCATACCCCTTTAGATAAAAAGGCAACCAGTTAGTTACACTATAGTGAAAAGCTTGATTATAGTAGTCAACCTTAGGTAGTTGCTCAATAAGTCCATGCATTATCTCTTTTTCATAGACCAATTTTTTTTCATACTTCTGTTTTTGGGGTGGGTACTTTATGTAGACACCCATATTTTGAATATGTTTAGGCATAGTAATTATAGAGAATATAGAGTATTTTCTCTTTTTATAATAGGGAAGTGAGCCAACAACCTTTCCTCCCTTTTCAAAAATGGCTACGTCCCAATTATCTTTACCACAAATTGCATCTAAAAACCAATCTTGACTAAAAATAGGAATTGCTTTTTCAGTTTTACAAAAGTTATGATACTTCTCTTTGTTGTTCATCTAAATACTCCATAAGATATCTGTTTAATTATAAAGAGTGAGATAAGTTGCATAATAGAGATAAAAACACTTAAAGATATAAGAAAATTTTTAAACTCTACCTCAAAAGATGAAGATAGAACAATCAACAATATACTTCCACTCAACAGTACAATCTGCCAAAGAAGCTCTACCTTCAACTCACTAAACATATCGTAAACTATGCTTAGTGCAGTTACTACAAAACGAATAAAAAACATAGGAATAACAATCTGTGCATACTCTCCTGCTACTGCCCACTTTTCTCCAAAAATTAATATAAAAAGAGGTTTAACACTCCAAAAAAGAGCAAAGAAGAGAGGAAAGCCAATAAAAATGAGTTTTTTCAATGTATGATTAAAAAGCTCTGTGATTTCACCCTTTTGATGTTTTAGTCTAACTCCCTCTTCATAAAAGACTTGACCTATTGACTGCCCAATTAGAGCAGATGGAATACCTAACATTCTTTGCACCAAAGAGTAGAACCCCAAAGTAGCAACAGAGAAAAATGAGGAGATTAATATGTTAGTTAGATGGTTTGCTAAGACATTAATTAGAGCAGAGGGCAAAGAAAATAGAGGAAACTGTCTATATCTTTTTGCTATAGCTACTATCTTTTTAAAATTGAAGCTCTTTTTAAAATTCTCTTTTTGATAGATATTTTTAAAAAGTCGTAAATTGGCAAAAAAAGCAGAGAGTATCTGCCCCGATATTAATCCTATTGCTCCGCTCTTTAAAAGTCCAATACCTACTTGAACTACCCCCATAACAACTGACTTTAATACTGTTGCTTGTGCAATATCTTTATAGTTTTTCTGACGATTGTTAAAGAGAGTCAATAGGTTAAAAAGCCCTACAAAAAAGAGTGTTAGAGGAATAAAATATAAGTAAAAAGCTATCCGTCTATCTCCTAAAAGCTCTGTAATAGACTCATTAAAAAGAAGAACAACTACAAAAAGTATTAACGAGATAGTGGTGTTGATTAGAAATCCCAATATAAAGATAGAGAGAGCCTCATCTTCATTTTTTGGTAACATAATAGCATTTTCATACCTAAGATTCATAACAACAGAGAAGATAGACAAGATTGCAAAGAAAAGTGCAAAAACTCCAAAATCATCAGGAGTATAGATTCTGGTTAAAATAGGAGCTATGGCAATAGGAATAGCCTGAGCAATAACTGTACCACTCATTAGGGTTAAAACATTCTTTGTAAAATCAGAGCGTAGTGTAATAGACTTAAACATTTCGTATCTTTATAACTTTAGCAGGAACACCAACAACAGTTGCATTGTCTGGTACATCACTAACTACTAGTGAACCTGCACCAACAATTGCATTTTTTCCAATAGTTACCCCTCTTTTACCAGAGACAATACTTACTCGCATACCAATATAGCTACCCTCTTTAATATGAATTGGAGTATGTGATTGTCCCTTTCCATGACAAGTAAAGTAGCAGTTACATGAGACAGTTACATTATCTTCCATCGTTAATAGCGATGGATTTATCTCATCAAGGTAGCACTTCATGCCAATGTCGGTATCTTTTCCTAGCTTAAACCCTACTAGACGATAGAGTGCGACTCTCAATCTTAAAAATGGTACATTGGGTATAATGACAATATTAAAAAATTTAATAATTGGTTTCATTATAATCTTACCCAATGAGTATTTTGCATAGTAAGGAACATCTTTTTTTAAAACTTTTTCATAATATAGCTCTATGATTCGCATATTATCCCTTTAAATAACATATTATAACAAATTTTAACCTAATTAGCTAGATAATACAGACAATTTTTTCAATATTTTTATTATCTATACTATTGAGCTTTTCAATAATCTCACTACTACTCTTTCTTAGCTTGATTATAATAGCAAGTAAATCAACATATTGAATAAGAGTATCACTAATAGGATACTCTCTAAGAGGAGGTGCATCTAATAGTATATAGTCATACTTTTTAGATAATCTCTCTAGTAAAGTCTCTATTTTAGGACTAAATAGTAACTTTGGACTATTGTGTATAATTGGTCCTGAAGGTAAAATATCAATGTTTGAAGTTACTCTCTTAATATATCTCTTTAATTCTATATCTCCAATAGAGTGTTTACTTGTTAAAATAGAACTTAGACCTCTATCTGAATCTACATTAAATGTCCTATTTGGTACTATATCAACATAATTATAGTTAACAATCAATACCCTCTTATCGATATTTTTAATACCTAAAGCTATCTTCTCTATTAAAGATGTTCTATTCTCATTGATACTATCAGAACTAATAAGTATCTTTAATGCTACATCTTTTAAAGCTCTTCTCTTCTCTAAAAAAGATATTATTAACCATATAGAATCTTTATCTTTTTTATTAAAATGAAAGATAGTTTTATTTGTTAATGTTATCTCATTCTCACTATAAATCTTTCTATCTATTCTCATTCTTAATGATGTATAAAGGACTGAAAGAATTAATCCTAAAATAAAACTAGACAGATACAAAAAAGCTTTTTTAGGTTTAATAGGAGAAGAGGGAATAGTTGCCCCCTCAACAATAGGAATATCTACCGTTGTATTCATAGAGATAGATATCTCTACACGCTTTTTTAGAAGACTCTTATAGCTATTTTCATTTGCAGTAAACTCTCTCTCTAGCTTTTTTAACTTACTTAAAGAATATGGTAACTTTTGAATAATATTTTTTTTATCTTTTAAACTCTTTTGTTTTAACTCTATTTGACTCCTTAGACTCTCTTTTAAAGTTTTTAGAGATTTTTTTAAATTATTCTTTATCTTATATATCTCTTTTTGGGTACTTAATATATTTTTTTGAAGATACTCTCTCATTCTATTATCTATTATTGTAAGATTATTATTTAACTCTTTAACAAGATAGTACTTATCTGTATATTGATAACTAAGACTATATAACTCTTTTTCTATCTTATGCTTCTCCTTTAACATACTATTATACTCTTCATCACTAAAAAGTTGTACATCTAAATCTTTACTCTGACGCTTTAAAAGCGCTAAATGTTCCTCTTTTTTATGAAGAATATCTAATAGAGAACTAATTTCACTATTATAACTTTGCTCACTATCTAAAAATATAGATAAATACTCATTTTTATTTAAAGATCTGATTAAGTTATTTACCATTTTTAACTCTAATAGGAGTCTTGATAAACTATTTTTATTTTCCATTACATTTAAAATAATATTATCTTCTACTTTTGAAAATAGAAGCTCAGGGTGTTTCTCTTTATACTCTCTAATCTTTTTAGTAAGCACTTGAAGCTTTTTTGCCATAAGTTTAATCTTTTTATCAAAAATCTTAACCTGCTCTCTATCTTGGTATTGACTCCTTTTTGCAATAAACTTTCGATAACTCTTTACTAACTCCTCTACAACATCTTTTGCTCTTAATGGATTATTGTCTTCATAAGAGATTCTTAAAAGAGGTTTTGCCTCTTTTCTAATAGTAAGGTTAGAGAGTATATTAGAGACAAAATGCTCTTTATTAGTATCAAATCTTATAAAATACTTCTCTCCAACTTTAGCTAATTTTGCATCTGATAAATTAATAATAAAAGAAAAAGTATTCTTTTTTATCTCTTTTCCATAAGCATAAGCCTTTTTATTAGAAATATCTCCCTTTTTATAGAGGTAAAATCCTATTCTATTAATTGGAACAATGACAAAATCATAAGTAATATCTTCTCTTTTTTTATATTTAAGCTCTATCAAAAAAGGATTTTCATCTCCATATAACTCCTTTTTTGTCCAACCATTTGATATATAGACACGTTGATATAGTTTAATGGTATTAAAGATATTATTAATGTTATATCTTGACTTTAAAATTGCAATATCATAATCTAATTTACTCTCTATATCAACATTGATAAGCTGATTTTGAGGAAAAAGTGACTTTAGTTCAGACTTACTATTTTTACCAACATCTATTACAATACTACTCTGATAAATAGGTACAGTTTTTTTTATATAAAAATAGGTGCTTATAAATATACTTAAGAGTATTAGTAAAATACTAATTTTATATCGATAGATTTTTTTTACAAAGAGAAGTAAATCTATATGTTTATTGTTCATCTACTAACTTTATTTAATGTTTTTAAACATAATTGTATCTATATTATTTTTAACTGTTGTTTAATATTAATTACCATTGATTATTAAATATTTTTTAACATATAAAATCTAATTTAATTTTCTTATTGTATACTTTTTATAAAAAACTAAGAAGAGATAAAAAGTGATAAATATTCAAAAAATTAGAACTATAAAGCAGACAGAGAAGTTTTTAGGTATAGAAAAAGATATCAATAAAAAAGATATTTATGGCTCTACACCTCTACATTATGCTTGTCAAGATGCAAACTTGAAACTTATAAAATACCTCCTTGAACATGGTGCTAATACCGAAATCAAAAATAAATATTTTACTGTATATCCTATATTTGAAGCAGTCACCTCAACTAATACCTCAAACCCTATAGAGATGATTGAACTTCTTCTTAAATATAATGCAGATATTCATAAAACTGATGCCTTTGGCAATACACTTTTGCATCATGCTGTAGAGTTAGAAAATATACCACTCATAAAACTACTCAAAAAGTATGGTCTATCTTCTAAAAAAACTTTAAGAGAAGACAAAGAGACCCCTATAGACTATGCAAAATATCAAAAAAACACAAAAATAGTTAATTTACTATTATAAAGTGTTATTTTCTGTTCTCTATTTAAGCTCTTTCTTTATATACTTCATACTTTGAGAAAATATATCAAAGAAGAAAATAGAGATGATAACAATAACTTTTCCAGCTAACAATATAAAAGAGCGACTCTATACACTTAGTGTTATTTTTAAAGAGTTTTTAAAAATTCCTCACCAATTATCTCAAGGAAGCTCTACAGATACTCAAACAACTATAGAGCTTGAAAATAGGGAAAAAATTATTATAAAAGACCATTTTTTTTCAAAATTTCCTAAAGAGTTAAGCTATTTAAAAAGAGAGAATATTCCTACAAATATAGAGTATTTCTCTCATAATCTACTTGAAAATAGTATTCCTGTTCTATTTGGTCAACCAAAAGTAGAGAAGTCTGCAAAAGAGAGTATTATTTATATTGATATCTTTGCTACTATCTTTTTTATGTTAAGTCGTTGGGAGGAGTATGTAGAGAAAAATAGAGATAAACATGAACGCTTTTCACATAAAGATAGTTTAGCCTATAGATTTAATTTTTTAGAGCGTCCTATTGTCAATGAGTATATTGAGTTTTTATGGAGTCTACTTAGACAACATGGGTGTAAAGAGAGACGAGAGAAAAGAGAATTTTCACTTATATTAACTCATGATGTAGATGAAATCTTACGCTACCCTAACTTTACTAAGGTTCTAAAAGGTATGGTTGGAGATATTCTCTATAGGAAAAATCCTCTACTCTCTCTTAAGACTCTTTACAACTATAGTTCCATAAAACAACAAAAGAGAAAAGACCCATATGATACGTTTGATGAGATTATGGATTTAAGTGATGAGCATAATCTAAAATCTTATTTCTTTTTTATGTCAGGGGGAACTAGCAAGTATGATAACCGTTATGATATTAATGAGCCTAAAGTCAAAAAGATTATTGACAACATAAAAGCTAGAGGACACCATGTCGGTTTTCACCCATCTTATAACGCCTACAACAATCCTCAACAGTTCAAATCTGAAAAGGAGGCATTAGAGAGTGTCTATAGTGCACCCATAAAGTATGGAAGAGAACACTATCTTCGTTTTGAAGTTCCTACTACATGGCAGATATGGGAAGACAATAACCTAGAGTGGTGTTCTAATCTTGCTTATGCCAAGAAAGATGGATTTAGAGCAGGTTGTTGCTATCCTTATCCTCTATTTAATATATTAACCCAAGAGAAGCTTAATCTTATTGAGAGACCTCTTATTATGATGGAGGTTACCTTTATGGAGCAGTTTAATGACTATCATAAAATAGAAGAGAAGATAGATTACTATATGCAGACTATTAAAAAATATAATGGGGAGTTTGTTCTTCTTTGGCATAATGCAACATTTAAAGAGCATGAACTTAAAAAGTATGCTCCACTCTATAAAGAGACTATTGTAAAATATAAGCAGTTAGCTAAAGCATAATATAAATGTTTATCTTTACAAAGGAGTCTCTATTTAGCATAATGCTGTTGAGTGGTACACTTAAAGCGATGCTAATACTATTGCAAATTAATGGTATTCCAGACTTAACACTTTTAAGTGCTTTTGGAGTTACTATTATACTTATTAATGAGATGAGAACAACTCTTAGACATCTTGAGTATAAAAGATTTGAACTGGTTTTACTATTAACACTCTTTTACCTTTTTATGATTTTTTCATTAGGGTACACCTCATCACCAACTGCTTCTATTACAAAAACTATCTATTTTGGAACTATGGCTCTTGCCTTTTATTTTCCACTTTTAATTAGAGAGTTTAAAATAGAACCTTTTATGAAAAGTACTACTTTACTTATTTTTATATGTAGTCTTATCTTTTTAAACTTCTATACAGGCTACCTAAATGGTGATGAGGCTATTATCTTATCTTTAGGTGAAGATGAAGCTAAACATATGACAGCACTCTACCTTACTATCTCTTGGCTCAATGGTATTTTATTACTCTACTACTTTTTTCAAGACTCTCTACCCTCTTTAGTTAGATGGTCTATGATGCTAATTGCATTTGTTTTTCTTATCTCAGCAGGAGGTAGAGGTCCACTTCTATTTACCGTTTTAATCTTAGGAGTCTACTTTCTCCTGCAACTTACTCAATCACTTATCTCGTTTAAACTCAATCGTCTCATTCTTCCTGTAATTATAATGATAACTACTACCGTGATGATTATATTTTTAGTCTCAAATATTAAACTAGAGAAGATTGACCCATCTCTAAAACTTGTAGACAACACAGTAGAGAGACTTATGGGGCTTGTAACAGAAAAAGGTGGTGGAGCTTCAGCATATAGTCGTGTGGAAAATGCAAAATTTTCGATTGATAAAATTAACCATAATGCATTTTTTGGGTATGGGGTGGGAAGTTATGGCTATGAGAAGAGCAAGGTAGATGAGCTAGACTATCCTCACAATCTCTTTTTAGAGATTTGGTTTGAGTTGGGGTATCTACCTCTTCTTATCTTTCTTATACTTCTATTTCGTATCTATCAACATGTAAAAGCTACATCAAGAGCTTGGATGATGGCTCTCTATATCTACTTTCTATTAAATGTTTTAAAATCTAGTAGCCTTATTGATATACGAATGATGTTGGGATTTTATGCAATATTTATAGTAGTAAAATCACCAAAAGAGAATAAATAAAAAAAGGGAAAAAATGAAAGTTGCTAATTTAGTATTTAATACATTTACAAACGATAGTCGAGTTTTAAAGGAGTCAATATCTCTTGGAAAAGATGGATATGCTGTAGAGGTCATTGCTCACTCAAGCAGAGAACTTAAAGAGTTTGAGGAGCATGAGTTTTATAAGATAATACGCTTTAGTTACCTTGACAGGTCTCAAAAAAAATCTATTTTATCAAAATTGGGTGCTTATATAAAATATCTTAAAGAGAGTATTAAATATATAAAAGAGTTTGATGTACTACACTGTAATGACCTAGATACACTACCTATTGCCTTTGTTGTTAAACAGTTTTACAATAAAAAGATAAAAGTAGTATACGATGCACATGAGCATGAGACTGAGCGTTGGCATCAAAGCGATTTCGATAAAAAAGTTTTGAAATATGTTGAAAAATTTTTCTTAAAGTATGTAGATGAAGTTATTACAGTAAGTGAACCAATTGCTAACGATTATGTCAAGCTTTATAATATAAAACAACCTACTCTAATCTTTAATACACCCAAGAAGATTGAGATAACAAAAAAAGATATCTTTAGAGAGAGATTTAATATTCCAAAAGAGCATATTATCTTTCTATATCAAGGAGGACTACAACCAAGAAGAGGTATTTTAGAGTTTTATGAGCTTATTAAAAACAAAGAGCAGACCAGCTACATTATTATGGGATTTGGTGAATTAAAAGAGAAAATTTTAGAACTAACTAAAACAGCAAAAAATCTCTATTTTCTTGATGCTGTCTCTCCAGATGTTCTTTTGGACTACACCTCCTCAGCTGACATCGGTGTCTGCATAGAAGAGAATCTTTGTAAAAGTTGGGACTATGCTCTTCCAAACAAGCTATTTGAGTACTCAATGGTAGGGCTTCCTGTTATTGTCTCTGGACTTAGTGAACTAAAACGTTTTGTCAATGAGAACCAAAATGGCTATGTTATTGAAGATATATTTGACCAAAATGAGTTTGATGAGCTATTTCCTAAAATTATAGAGACATATAAAGAGAAGAGTCCCCATATTGAAAAGATTAAAGATGAATACAACTGGCAAAACCAAGAGAAGAAGCTTCTAGAACTCTATCAAAAGCTAACTACACAAAAACTACTAAAAAAGGCAACAGTATGATAAGTAAATTTAAAAAGGTATTTATTCTTGCTCCACATACAGATGATGGAGAGCTTGGGGCAGGTGGGACTATAGCAAAATTGATTGAAAATGGTGCAGAGGTCTACTACTTTGCATTCTCTACTGCTGAAGAGTCTGTACCAGAGGGACACCCATCTAATATCTTAGAGATTGAGGTTAAAAATGCAACTAAAAAATTGGGCATTAAAAAAGAGAATGTTATTATCTACCACTATAAGGTTAGAAAGCTAAACTACGCAAGACAAGAGATTTTAGAGGATTTAGTTAAGCATAAACGTAAAATTCTACCTGATTTAGTACTTATGCCCTCTTTACACGATATACATCAAGACCATAGTACTATTGCCCAAGAGGGATTACGAGCATTTAAAAACTGTACCATTTTAGGTTATGAGCTAATATGGAATAACCTTACCTTTAATACAACATCATTTGTTAAATTGGAAAAGAGACATATTGAGTGTAAATGTAATGCTCTAAAAGAGTATAAGTCCCAAGATGGTAGAGCCTATATGAGCCAAGAATTTATATACTCTTTAGCTAAAACTAGAGGGGTACAGATAGGTACAGAGTATGCAGAGAGCTTTGAGGTGGTAAGATGGATAATTCAATAGTTGTAGGAATACACCAACCAAACTTTATGCCTTGGCTTGGTTATTTTTATAAAATAGCACAATCGAATATTTTTATATTTTTAGATGATGTGCAGTTTATAAAAACAGGTTCAAACTATACCAATAGAGTTGCCATAAATATACAGGGAGAGAGTAGTAATATTACGATTCCTATTAAACGTGGTAGTGGTACTCAAAATATAAACGAGACAGAGATTTTAAATGAAAAATGGAAAAAAAAGCTTATTGGTTCTATTCAAGCTAACTATGCTAAAACTCCCTATTTTAAAGAGCATAAAGATTATATCTTTAAGTTAATTAACTATAAAACAGATAATTTAGCAGACTATAATATACACTTTATAACCTCTCTTTCGAAGGAGTTAGAACTCAATACCTCTTTTGAAAAAAGTTCAAAATTTAACCTATCATCTAGCTCTACCGAACGACTAATAGAGTTAATCCAGCTTGTAGATGGAACAGTCTATCTCTCTGGTGCAGGTGGAGATAACTATCAAGAACAGAATTTATATCAACAAAATAATATAGCACTAACATATAACAATATGCCTGAGTTTGCCTACACTCAACCTAAAAGTGAAAAGTTTATTAAAGGGCTATCTATTATAGATGCACTCTTTAATGTAGGCATAGAAGATTTAAAATATTTTTTTTCAACAAAAAAGGGAACAGTATGAAAAAATTTAACAACAATACTATCTGGATTATTAATGATTATGCAGGAAGTCCATTTCATGGTATGACACATAGACACTACTATATGGCAAAGGAGATGAAAAAAGAGGGTATTAAACCAATTATAATATCAGCTTCATACTCTCATTTTATGATTAATGAACCAAGAATAGGAGAGAGACCCTATCTTCATGAGAAGGTAGATATGATTGACTATTTTTGGTTAAAGGTACTTAAATATAAAGACTCAAGAGATAAAAAACGAGTCCTAAAGTGGTTTCAGTTTACCTATAAGCTTCTCTTTCTACCTAAAGAGATAGAGAAACCATCTACCATTTTATGTTCAGGTTCAGCACCAATGCTTGTCCTCCCCTCATACTTTTTAGCTAAAAGGTATGGAGCTAAACTCATTTTTGAGATTCGAGATATTTGGCCTCTTACACTTATGAACTTTAAAAACTACTCAAAGTACAATCCACTCATATACATTATGCAAAAGAGTGTTAACTTTGGCTTTAGACATGCCGATGAGATTATCTCTGTACTACCATATACAAATGAGTATATTAAAGAGCAAGGTATCTACAACTTTAAATTCTCCTACCTACCAAATGGTATCTTTTTAGATGAGATGAAAAATCCTCTACCACTAAACCAAGAGACTAAATCCAAAATTCCAAATGAGAAGTTTATTGTAGGCTATGCAGGAGCTATGGGAATGGGTGATGGAATGGATTTACTTATTGATACAGCCAACAAATTAAAATATAACAAAGATATATACTTTATTTTGGTGGGAAAGGGTTCAGAGAAGAAGCGTCTAAAAAAACGTATTGTAGATTTAAAGCTAGAGAACATCTCTATTTTAGATGCTATTCCTAAAAAAGAGGTACAGAGCCTACTAGCTCTCTTTGATGTATGTTACATTGGTTGGGACGACAACGAGATGTATAAGTATGGTATTTCTGCCAATAAAATTTTTGACTATATGTATGCTTCTAAACCTATTGTTCATGTCTATAATGGACAAGGAGACTTAATTAAAGAGGCAAAGTGTGGTATTTCAATAAATCAGCAAAATCCAGAGTTGGTTGCTAATGCTATTGTAGAACTATATAAGACTCCTTTAGAGAAAAGAGAAGCAATAGGAGAGAGAGGAAAACTATTTGTCTTAAATAATCATACTTATAAGAGTATTACTAAAAAGTTTATTGAGATTACTTATAAAAAGAAGTTACAACCTCTAACTACATAGTAAAGGTAGAGGATGAAACAGATACTAATATCTCTATTATTAACACTAAATGCTCTCTCCTCTTCAATTACAGCTATAGCTGTAGATGGTAAGAAAAAGATAGTTTCAGATATTCAAACTGCTCTTACCTTTGTACATAAACATGGAGGAGGAGAGGTTCACCTCTCTTCTGGGGAGTTTATAATAAAAGAGCAACTTAAAATCTATGACAATACAACATTAAAAGGCTCACTAAATAAAAATGGTAAGTTAGCTACTACTATAAAACTAAAGCACCCTACTAATCTCTCCAAACTACCACCACTAATTATTAATGAATTTTCCAACAGAAATGATGAAAACTTATATAACCACAATATTACTATTCAAAATCTTAAAATAGATGGAAATACTAAAGAGGAGAAAAAGAGATGGTCTTTAGGCTCAGGAAATGCAACTATTATTAACTTTTTACATGTGAAAGATATAAAGCTTAAAAACCTAAATATCCAAAATAGCCTAGATGATGCTATTTTTATTAAAGATGGAGAGAATATTAATATTAGTAACTCAATCATTAAAAACAGTGGACACTCTGGAGTATTTATTGTTGAGTCAAATAATACTACTGTTCAAGGTATGAATATTGATATCAATGTCAATAGTGGGATACGATTTTTTGGAGGAGACAATATTGTTATAAAAGATAACAGACTCTACTCTACCTCAGGCTATGGGAATTATGGTATTCAAGTATCTCAAGCCTACTCAGAAAAGCCAATGAATCATCTTCTTATCCAAAACAATATCATAAGAAATACCCCATATGCAGGAATTGCACTATATGCTAGTAGAGGAGAAGATATTGCAAAAGCTATTATTCAAAATAATATAATTGAAGAGTGTGGGGCAAAAGCTCCTAACTTAGAAGAGTTCCCTAAAACAACTATTGAAGAGGCAGGAGGTATCAATATCCAATATTTTCAATCAGTTGTTATAAAAAACAATATTTTACGAAATAACTATGGAAGTAATATATCTTTTGACAATAAATTCTACAGTAGCGATGTAAATTTTGATGAGTTAGAGAAGATTAAAAGAGAAGTAGTTATATCTAATAACAAAATTATAGGAAGTCACTCCGATAAAAAAGCTGTATATGGCATAGAGAAACATAGTGACTCATCTAATCTTAAAGTTACTATAAAAGATAACTTTTTTGAGAAGAATCAAAATGGAAATCTCTCGCCCAATATCTATAAAGATTTAAATAACTCCAAAGAATCTAACTGCTCCCAAGGGTAGTCACTTTGCCCTACCTGCCCACGAGCTGCTACATCTGCATATAAGAAAGTATCTTTAGATGGTCTATCTAAAGCAAATTTCTTAGTAATCCAGTTCGGAGTAAGTGGGAAGTTTTCCATTACAAAGGTAGAGAGCTTATTGTCATCTAAGCCATCAACTACTGTTCCATAAGTATCAACAGCTACAGAGGTTGGTCGTGCTACACCAATAGCATAAGAGATTTGAACTACACACTTTTTAGCCAACCCACTAGCCACAATATGTTTAGCAATATATCTAGCAGCGTAGAGTCCTGAACGGTCAACTTTTGTATAGTCTTTTGAACTTTGAGCTCCACCACCAATAGGGGCATACCCTCCAAAACTATCGACAATAAGCTTACGACCTGTTAGACCAGAGTCATGTAAAGAGGAGTGAGAGACATATTTTCCTGTAGGGTTAATATGAATAATACAATCATCTTTGTTATAGAGTTCAGATGGTAGTCCTGCATCATCTATAAGAGTCTGTATAAGCTCTCTAACTTTTTCAATACTCATAGTTGCTACACATGGAGCAGAGACAACTATGGTGTGAATCTTTTGAGGGTTACATGACTCAAAATTATCTTTAACACCATAGTCCATGGTTACTTGAGTCTTAATATCAACTCCTAACTCATGAGGGTTTGCTTTTGCATAAGCGTAAACCTTCTCCATAAGCATTCGTGCATAAGTAATGGCACTTGGCATATAGTTTTGGGTCTCGCAATCTGCATAACCAAACA
>JALVXC010000027.1 GCA_027038275.1 Campylobacteraceae bacterium
AGACTTGGGCTGTTTTTTACTATTAGCTTTTTTTGTATTTTATATTACTTTAAGGGTTTTGGGAACTTTTTTTAGTTGATTCGCTTGGATAGGGGTGGTTTGGGTGGTATAGTTAGAATTTCTGAAAAGAGTAAGTATATTCCGAATAATGCTATTATAATCTTCATTTCTTTCCCTTAAATTCTTTTAACATCTTATAGAGTGTTGCCTAATACATTCTAACTTAATATTATTAAGTCTAAATAAAACCCTATAAGGTGTTAGATAAAAATAAAATGAAAATAGTTGATTTTGATGAAGAGGTAACACTTTTAAATGAGTTTTACAAGTTAGTTAGTAGTAATGTTATTAGAGTTAGAAAAGAAAAAAATATCTCTCAACTAAAACTTGCTAATGCTATTGGTCATCAATCACCTACATTTTTGGGTAAAGCTGAAATACTTGCTGAAAATAAGCATTTCAACCTTGAACACCTTTTTAAAATGTCTGTTGTACTAGAAATAGATATTAATGAATTTTTTAAAACTACCTCATCATAAAGCTAATCTTAATACATTGATTAACACAACAATTTTCACTATAATTCTTATTATACTAAGTATAATTTCTAAATACTCTCTAACCTTTTTTAATCTTATTAATTTATCTCTTTTCATAGGTAAGTCCTTTGTTGCACTTATCAACGCGTTGTGTCTAACTGTGCTTTTTTAAATTTTGTTAGACTTTTTATATAAGCTTATGTAGGAATTATTGCATTTAAATTTAGAGTTTGAGGTGGGGGTTAAAAAAGAAAAAACAACATGGGGTTTAAAAAATCAAAACCCCACTTATTGTAGGATAGTACCTAAAAATAGTTCTTTGTATCGTTTGTTATCAATAAAATCTTTACCAATAGCTACATATCGTCTATATCGTTCATCATCAATGGTATCTCTTTTATTTTGAGTTGCATAGTACTCTGCTAATAAATATTTAATTTTTTGTTGATTATAGTTTAAAGCTAAACAATCATAAATGAATAAAATATCAGCCATCTTAAAACCATGAGAAGTAAAACTTGTTGCTCTCATCTGTTTTTTAGTTTTTCTATCAAGAATAATATTTTTTTCAGTATTGAAAATAATATCTTGGAATGGCATTAATTCTTCACCTAATAACTCTGATATGCTTATAATCGTTTTATGGTCTTTATCGTAATTATATTTCAATCTTTCAATAAAATCAATTAGCTCTTTTTTTGGCATTGCTAAATTTAATCTTATTGCTACAGTTTTTTCATTATCTGAATATGATAAGCTTGGTCTTGAATAAATAGGAGTTAGTAAAATATTATTAGTTGTAATTGAGCCATCATCACTAAAAGTTTCTATACTTTGGCTTGTATGTATAGAATATAAATCATTATATTTTTCATAAACTTTTATATTCTCATTTTTATACTTTAGTTCATAATTATTAAAACTTGATTTAACTGTAAATTTGATATTCCTCATCTCTTTTGGAAAAAAGTGATAATTTAAATGTAATCCACTAATAGGATTTATAAAATAATCCATTAATTTATTATATAGTTTTTGGCGTTCAATATTATATTCAACAATAGAATTATAATATTTCCCCACATACTTTTTTATTAAAGTTTGAACCTCATCATTACGGATAGCCATCTCATAACAAATATTATGAGTAAGCTCATACTTTTTAAACTTTTCAATATCTGTATATTGTTTATCTCCTCTATTTGGTATTGTCATTTTTAACCCCCTCTAAAAACTCACTCCACCACTGCATAACTTCCCTCTTTTCATCTTCATAAGTAGCACGGTTATAGGCTCTTCTTATCTTGTTTGGGTCTTTATGTGCTAAGAGTGCTTCAATAACTTCACCCCTAAACTTTCCACTCTCATAAGCCAAAGTAGAGAACATAGACCTAAAACCATGAGATACAATCTCACCCCCAAAACCTAAACGTTTAAGGGCTGTGTTTAAAGTGTTCTCACTCAATGCTCTACTATGACCTAATGAAGATGGAAAAATGTATTTACTCTCTTTGGTATAGGGTTCTATCTCTTTGAGTATCTTTATAGCTTGGTTAGTAAGTGGTAAAGTATGCTCTACTCTTGTTTTCATCTTATGAGGTGGAATAACCCACACTCTATTCTTAAAGTCTATCTCTTCCCACTCTGCAAAACGAATATTAGAAGAGCGTACAAATGTATGAGCCATAAAAAGCAACGCCCATTTAGTGGAGTAGTCACCATGATACTCATATAAAGCTCTCATAAGCTCCCCTATGCGTTGAGGGTCTGTAATGGTTCTCATAGGTTTATGAGTAAAGGCTTGGAGAACATCTTTTTTACTAATATCTGCTACTATGTTATGTTTGACTTTATCAAGCTGTAAAGCATAACGCCAAATCTGATTACAAAGGTTTAAGAGTCTGTGGGCTGTCTCAACTGCTCCTCTCTTTTGAATAGTTTGAGCTATCTTTACAAGTTCAGCTCTCTCAATCTTATCTATTGATTTACTTCCTATGATAGGGTAAAAATCTCTCTCAAGTGCGTTAGCGTGTTTTTTAATGGTGCTTGGTGATAATTCAGAAGAGCGTTTTTTAAGATACTCCTCTGCAACCTCTTTAAAACTGTTTTTCTGTTCTTGCTTTGCTTGTTGCTTCTTAGCTCTTCTCTCTTCAACAGGGTTAATCCCTTTTGCTTTGAGTGTTTGAGCCTCTTTATGTAGCTCTCTAGCCTCTTTTAGTGATATTTGAGGATATTTACCTAATGGCAATCTATACTTTTTATTTTGAAATGAGAAATGATAACGCCAAAGTTTCCCCCCTTTAGCTGTAACGATGAGGTAAAGCCCCCCACCATCAGGAATGTAATTATCTTTTAAAACGCCGTCCACCTCTTTAGGCTTTGCACTCTGTACCATTTTAGCTGTTAATTTAGAAGTAGTCATTTTTTGTGTCCTTTGGTAGTCTTTTTTTAAGTGACTACTAATATTACTACTCTTTTACTTAGATATGACTACTACACATTAGACTAACTTAAACTATAAAATGGATTTGAATTATTGTTTTTAGGTCTTTGTTAGAGGTTTTTGAATGGGGTTAAATTCTGGAGTGGTGGAGCATAACGGGTTCGAACCGTTGACCTTTTCGCTGCCAGCGAAACGCTCTCCCAGCTGAGCTAATGCCCCACAAGTTTTGAAATGGTATCATATCACGATATTATTTAAAATAGGACTAGAATGTATTTTAAAACCATAGATTTTTCAAAATTTTCAAGTATAAAAGTGGGGACTTCTATCGAGGTGTTGATGTTAGAGCATGGAGATGAGATACCTAACGATAGAGTGATTATTGGTCATGCAAACAACCTTTTGGTCTCACCCACTCCTCCACCTTTAATGATGCTCTCTAAAGATTTCTCTTTTATGGAGTTAGAAGATAATATTTTAACCGTTGGTTGTGCTACTCCTACAGGAAAACTTCTCTCTTTTGCTAAAAAAAATGACCTTGCAGGATTTGAGTTTGTCTCTAAACTTCCTGGGTCTATTGGTGGAATGTTGGCGATGAATGCAGGGGTGAAAAGCTATGAGATATTTAATATAGTTGATGCCATTAAGATAGATGGGAAGTGGATAGATAAAAGAGAGATAGAGCATGGTTACCGATTTGCTAAGTTAAATGGTGTGGCTACAGAGGCTCGATTTAGGGTTAAAAGAGGCTTTACAAAAGAGCTTTTAGAGGAATTGATTAGTTTACGTTCCAATCAACCAAAAACTCCAAGTGCTGGTTCTGCATTTAAAAACCCAAAAGGGGACTATGCAGGGCGACTTATTGAAGCGGTTGGGCTAAAAGGTGTTTCAAAAGGTGACATGCAGTGGTCAAAAATTCATGCAAATTTTTTAGTAAATCATGGAAAAGGCACTTTTGAAGAGGCAAAACAGCTCATAGACTTAGCAAAAGAGAGAGTTTTAGAGCAGTTTGGTATAGAGCTTAAAGAGGAAGTTCAAATACTTTAACCCCAATCTTGATTTTTTTCTCTGTGTTTGTGTTTATCTTTTTTGTAAGAGGTGGCATTTTTTAGTTTTTGTAGACGGTTAAGGAGTGTCATATTTGCTTCTCTTATATTGTCTAGCTCAAA
>JALVXC010000028.1 GCA_027038275.1 Campylobacteraceae bacterium
CACCTATAAGCTTTAGTAACTCATCTTCTGCCAATTCAATACCATGTCTTATAGAGAGTTCCTTTATCTCATCTTTGTTAAAAGGTTTAAGTTTAACCTCTAATCCAACATTATGAAATGGAGATTGATTTAAATCAGTCACTCCTAGTAGTGGCTCTGTTGAATGAGAGAGAACTATTTTTAGTCTCTCCCAAAGCAAATTAGATTTTGCCTTTTCACTCCAAGCTCTTATAAGTCCAAAAAACTCATTAGAGACATCTTGATACTCAAATAGTCTATCAGCTTCATCTATTACAAAAACAAGTGGTTGATTAATTTTAGATAGAATCTCCTCCATATACATTCCAGCTCTCATTTTTGCTGTAAACATCTGTAGTATCATCTCATTTAAACTAACTTGTATATTTAGTTTATATGCTACTAGCTTACAGATGTTATCTAGTAGCTTTTCAAGATTGGTTAAGAGTGATTTGTCAAACTCCTGAAAATTAAACGAAACAACATAATACTCACTCTCTTTAGCATCTAAAATAAGTCTAGCTAAAAGAGAGGTCTTTCCATACTGTCTAGGGGCTTTTATGCGAATAAGTGTATGTCTACTATGCAAATTTTGATAACACTCTTTATCTGAATCTCTCTCTATATAGTAGTGAGAATCAAGAGCTACAGTGCCTGATGGTTGCTCTAAAATTAGAGGAGCATTAGGTACTGGCATATTTGTATAAGATAGAGGTATCTTTTTTTTAGAAACTCCAAAAGAGCTATTTTGGGAAATAGAGTTTGAGATTTTCTCTGTTATAAGAGGGGTATCCTCTTCTCTCTCCCAATCTAACTGATGAATCTTCTCTAACTGTTTTGCTAAATCATAGTTAACATCATAAGGTAGATTGATTCTAACAGGTAAAATAAGAGGTCTATTTAAACTATTTTGACGCTCTTGAATTCGTTTTACTTCATAATAGACCATCTCACTTGTAACAGAGTTTTCCGATAACAACAGTAACATATAGTCACAACTATCTAACTCTATATTTAATCTATGTTGCCAATCTTCACCAATAAAGATACTGTTTTTGGCTAAAAATACTATATATCCTAAATCCTCCAAATTTTGTGCAAACTCTTTTGCTAATGAGATGTCAGGCTCTCTATGAGAGGTGCTAATAAAAATTTTTACTGTAGAGTAGTGTGTTCCCATTATTTTTCCCTAAAACCTTAATAAACCATTATACAAAAATAAATATATATTAGTATTATTAAATATATATAAATTTAATTATTAAACTCATTTTTAGAGTTTTCTCTCTTTAAAATAACCTGACAGGTTTTGCAAGGCTCTTTTTTAGCTATAATAAGGGCATCTCGCTCATTTGCATGTTGAGCACAACCCATAAAATGTAAAACAATCAACACCATTACTATTTTAACTTTCATTATAAATCCTTTTTAGTCTTTTTATTTTTAGACTATAGTTAAAACTTTTGGACTTTTTGGACTTTTTAAAGATGGTGTTATTTTTGATTTTATAGAATAGGATATTGTGAAAAAAGGGGAAAGTAGTGAATGAGAGCAGAAAATTAAAACTAATAGAGAGAGATTTAGGAGAAAAAGCCTACAACGAGATAGTACAGCAAATGTCTTTAGAGATACAAAAAAACAGAACAAAACGTCTACTCTACTTAACAGATAGTATCTCTGCTTCTAAACTAGAGAGGCTTGTTAAAAAAGAGAGATTGGTCTCTTCGATGTTGCATACAGAGTTAATAAACTACATTATCTTTGAGCTAAGAGAGCAAGGAGCAGTTTGGAGTTCAAAAAAGGATTTATTTAGACTACTTGCTCCTAAACTAGATTTTTCAAAATATAGAAGTTCGTGGTTCGATTGGCTTAGTCCTAAAAAAGATGATAGAAATATTACTAAAAATGAGATTAAACTAGCCATAGAGGAGACTCTTGGACTAAATAGCCTAATATGGAGTGAACCCGAATATAAACAGGAGCAGATTGTGCATAAAAAAGTAAAAGAGTTTATGAACAAAAAAGATACCTCTCCTCCACAAAATAGTGAAAAGATAGACATCTCCTCTCTACTTTTATCAGAAGAGCCTATAAGTGAACGACAAAAAGAGATAATATCTAAGATTAAGAAGAGTAGAGAGCAAAATATTAAAAAAATAGTGAAAATGGAGTCCAAAGAGTTCTCTTTTGATTCAAAAAATCAAAACTTTCTATTAGAAGTGCTACCTATTCTTTATGATAAAGGGTGTTATGAGTCTCTTAATACATCTATTTTTCCATATCTCTTTCCAAAATATAGAGAACGTATAGACATCAAAATAAAAGAGGCAAATACTCTGGCAAATCTTAAAAATCCAGACTATAGAAGAGTTGTAGAGTTGCTCAATAGTATTCCTCGTAACTCAGAAGATGAGGAGATAGACATTACAACAGCAATTATCTCTAATATTAGGCGTGATAAGTTAAATGTAAAGAAGATAAAACAAGATGAGGTGGAGTTTTTTCTACTCTTTATTATAGAACATTATGAGAAGGTCTACAGACATAAAAAGCCATACCACTACTATCCTGCTATTAACCTAGCTTATATGGTTCGGCTTTTACAAATTGTCTCTTCTTCATCTTCTGAAATAGATAAGTACAATTTAGAAGAAATCTATAGCAGTGTCAAAGCTTCTATTAAAAACGAGAAAAGACTAGAAAGAGATTTATCTTACTATGCTACCATAAGTGAATTGGAGTTTTTGCTACTTCTTGACTATCCTAATATAAAGAGTAAAATAGAGTATATTTTAGAGACTCTACAACCAAAAGTATTTTTAGTAGAGAGAACAGTTAAACAGATGAGGTGGTTTGTCAATATAGCTAAAGAGTTCTCTTCAAAAGAGATAGAGACTTTAGTTAGGTTTAAAAGGGTTATTGAGCTTTTTGAGGACTATCTGCACTATATTAAGAATTAGGTTAAATAATCTAAAATAGGATAGAATAGCATTTTTATTTTAGGAGTAAAGATGTTATTTGACAAAGAGAACCGTTTTAATTTAGCTAACTTAATTACATTTGGAAATATTGCATCAGGATTGATTGCAATACACTTTATTGTTCATGGAGATTTTTTTACAGCTATTATTTTAGCATGGATTGCAGGTGCTTTAGATATTGCCGATGGAAAAGTAGCACGAAAATATAAACTCTCAACCGAGTTTGGAATACAGGTTGACTCTTATGCAGATTTTATCTCATTTGTGGTTATGCCTTCATTTTTACTCTATTATGCTATTACAGCAGGTGCTTCAAGTATGACAGAGCTTATTTTAGGGTTGGTGTTTATTGTTTATATTATTGCAGGGCTTAGACGGCTTATTGAGTTTAATATGAAGTCAGAAGAGGGTGAAGTTGCTAAGTTTTTTGAGGGTGTTCCAACACCTCTTGGAGCTATTTTGCAGTGGATTTTGTATCTTCTCTTCTCTTATGGCATTATTACAAATGCTTATGTTATAGGGCTTTTTGTCGTTGTAATTGCTTGGGCATTGAACTCTAAAATCAAAATTCCTCACCCATAGTAGCCATGTTTAAAAATCTTATCACAAAATTAGCCCATCTCTCTGAGATGGTTATGTTAAAACACTCTATCTTTTCGTTGCCTTTTATCTTTATAGCTATGACTGTAGCCTCTGATGGTTGGTTTGGTTGGAATCTCTTTTTTTTAGGTATCTTGGCTGCCCTTAGTGCTAGAAACTTTGCTATGGGGGTTAACCGTTACCTTGACAGAGATATAGATGCACTCAACCCACGAACCAAAAATAGACCCTCTGTAGATGGAAGAGTAAGCACTACAACTATGATAGCCTTTATAGCTCTTAATGGTTTAGCCTTTATTTTAGTTGCCTACTTTATTAATGACTTAGCATTTAAGCTCTCTGTTCCTATTTTAGCTATTTTGGGAGCATATACACTCTTTAAACGCTTCTCTGCTTTGGCACATATTATCTTAGGGGTTTCACTAGGTCTTGCTCCTATTGCAGGTGTAGTTGCTGTTTTAGGAGAGATTACACCTTGGTCAATCTATCTAGCTTTGGGGGTTGTCTTTTGGGTAGCAGGGTTTGACCTGCTCTACTCATTACAAGATATTGAGTTTGACAAAGAGCATGGACTACACTCTATACCATCTAGGTTTGGCGTAGAAAATACTATGCTAATTGCAAAGGTTTTTCACATTTTAACTATTGTTTTTTGGACAACCTTTGTTGTCTCTGCTAACTTGACATTTTTTTCACAATTGGCAGTTATACTCAGTGCTATTATGCTAGGATATGAACACTATTTGGTAAACAAAGATTTTACCAAGATAGACAAAGCATTTTTTACTGTTAATGGTTACTTGGGCATACTATTTCTATTTTTAATTATATTGGAGGTACTCTAATGGGTATAGAGCAGTTACAATTTATATTTTCTCTATTCTCTTTTGTTGGTGTTGTTGGTATTTTGTTTTACTTAATTCTTGCAAAAGTTAAACATGATGAACTACAAGATAGTGTATCATTTTTAGAATCAAAAGTAGTTAAGTTACAAAATCACATAGATGAGCTAGAGGAGAGTCTAAAAAAAGAGGAAGAAGTTCCAGAGGAGGAGAGTATGAAGCAAAAAATCATTGCACTTCATGAAGAGGGGAAAGATATAGTAGCCATAGAGGAGGCACTAAACATTCCAAGAGCTAAGATTGAGATGGTTTTAAAGTTTCATAATCTAAAAAAAGCAGACAATTGGAGAAATTCTGTTGATTAATCTTGTAATCAACAGAATTATTTGCTATAATTCCGACCTCACAGAAAATTTGCACTCATAGCTCAGCTGGATAGAGCAACGGTTTGCGGTACCGTAGGTCAGGGGTTCGAATCCCTTTGAGTGTACCATATTTTAATATTTTTAAGCAATTTAAAAAGTAGTTTATTTTATCCTTCAACCACCAACTTTTCCTCCTCATAGACCCCAAGCTCTTTAGCATCAAGTAAAATAGAACGACTCACTTTAAGTTTTGACTCAATAATCACATCTTGAAGTTTAGATTTAATATTTAGCTGAAGAGGGTGTCTTCCTGGGTATCTTTGGGCAAGACAATATAG
Organism: Campylobacteraceae bacterium; assembly: GCA_027038275.1. Classification (GTDB taxonomy): domain Bacteria; phylum Campylobacterota; class Campylobacteria; order Campylobacterales; family Sulfurovaceae; genus UBA1140. The sequence continues at coordinate 5,145 of JALVXC010000028.1, forward strand.
CTCCTCTATCATCTTGTCATCTGGGAGTAGTTTCATTGATAAGATTACAGGTTCAGCTACTGGTTCAGGGGTGTGCTTCTGCTCTTTTTTAACTTTAACCTTCTCTTTTTTTGCCTCTTTAAGCGACTCAATCTTTAAGATATTCATTCTTGTAAAGTCACCATCTTTTGTAATTCTTACTTTAAACGCAATAGGTTTGCTTAGGTCAAAATCCTCCTCTAGCTCCTTTAGTCTATCTTCAAATAGCATAAGCTCAATATTTCCATGCAAGTCCATAATATTGGCAATTCCAAACTTATTACCTTTTTTAGATATACGTGTGTTTATCTCCTCTATTTTACCAATAAATAGGGCTTGTGAACCATCGGCTAGGTCTTCTATCTCTGAACTTAGTGTGTAGTTTATCTCATCAAGTTGTTCTCTGTATTTATCTAATGGATGACCTGAGACGTAGAAGCCTAGTGACTCTTTTTCTAGTGCAAGGAGGTCAAGCAAATCATACTCTGGCATCTCTTTAATATCGACAGAGACAGTGGTCATCTCCTCTACATCGCCAAATAGTGAGCCAACAGCCTGTTTTTTAGCCATCATAGCCTTTCCAGCAGCATCAACAATATCTTCTATTTGGCTAATGATTGCACAACGTGAATGACCAAAATCATCAAAAGCACCTGCTTTTGCTAAAGACTCAATAACACGTTTGTTAACCTTTGAGGCATCTATTCGAGAGACAAAGTCACTCATATCTTTAAACTCTCCACCCTCATTTCGTGTCTTTATAATAGAATTAATCGCCACATCTCCAGCACCTTTAATAGCTCCCATACCAAAAAAGACTATCTTCTCTCCATCAATCTCATCGGCTTGAAAAACTAGGTCAGAACGGTTAATATTTGGTGGACGAAGTGTAATATTTAGGCGTTTTAGTTCATCGACATACTTTACTACTTTGTCTGTATTGTTCTTCTCTAGGGTTAAAATCGCAGCCATAAACTCGGTAGGGTAGTAGTACTTTAAAAATGAGGTATAGAAGGTAACCATAGCATAAGCAGCCGAGTGAGATTTGTTAAAACCATACCCTGCAAACTTAACAATCAAATCAAACAGCTCTCTAGCTTTGGCTTTATCAAACCCCTTTTTCTCTGCTCCAACAGCAAACTCCTCTTTGAGTCTGTCCATCTCCTCTTTAATCTTTTTACCCATAGCACGACGTACTAAGTCAGCCCCACCAAGGCTAAAGCCACCAATAGTTTGCACTATCTGCATAACCTGCTCTTGGTAGACAATAACTCCATAGGTAGGCTTTAAGATAGGTTCAAGCTCTGGGAACATATAGGTAATCTCTGCTCTTCCATGTTTACGCTCAACAAAGTCATCGAGCATTCCAGACTCCATTGGACCTGGTCGGTAGAGTGCCAACATCGCAATAATATCTTCAAATCCACTCGGTTTTAGCTTTTTAGCAAGGTCTTGCATACCTGCTGATTCTATCTGAAATAGTCCAAGTGTATCACCTGTTGAGATATATTCATAGACTTTAGGGTCGTTTATATCCTCTTCAATAAAGTTAATACGTTTTCCATTACGCTTCTCTATAAGCTGTAGAGCCTCTTCAATAACTGTTAGAGTCTTAAGCCCCAAAAAGTCGAACTTAATAAGGTCAACATCTTCAACATACTTTCCATTGTACTGTGTTGCTAGTGTATCTTGCCCTGTAGGTTTAAAAAGAGGAGTTTTGAGCCATAGTGGTTCATTGGAGATAACCACCCCAGCTGCGTGAGTACCTGCATTTCGGTTAAGCCCTTCAAGTGCTAAAGAGAACTCCCAAACTCTCTTAGCTAGAGGATTACTCTGTAGAAGTTCTGCTATCTTTGGCTCTTTCTCATAAGCCCCTTTAAGGTCAATTCCCAACTCATCAGGAATAAGCTTTGCCATGGCATCTGCTTGAGAGTAGGGCATATCCATAACCCTTGCAACATCACGAATAACCCCTTTTGCCAAGAGTTTACCAAAGGTAATAATTTGAGCAACGTTAACACGTCCATACTTCTCAATAACATAGTCTAAAATCTCTTGACGACGAGCTTGACAGAAGTCCATGTCTATATCGGGCATAGAGACACGTTCAGGGTTTAAGAAACGCTCAAAGAGCAGACCATAAGGCATGGGGTCAATGTCGGTGATTTCTAGGGAGTAGGCTACAAGTGAACCTGCTGCTGAGTTATGCACAATATAGTTAGATGTTGTATATGAATGGTCATCTTTTACAGTAAAGTCATAAACTTTTGTTTTCTGTTTTTTATGTTTAGTAACCTTTCTTACTTTGAGTTTTATATAATCTTTTTCTATCTTATAGGTATTTTGTCGCTCTTTTGGAATATTGTAGATTGAGCCATTAGCAGGTAGTATAATTTTATAGTTTAAAGCCTCCAATTCCAAAGAAGATGGAATACCAATTTTTAAAAGCTTATTTCTTATATTGTATGCTTCATCTTTTGATTTAAATACTATCTCTATAGTATCTTTATTAATTAAACCATTTTGAGTAATAAAATTATCTAACTCTTTTAGTAGTTCCTCTTTTTCCTCTATATTTAATTTTGGAATAGGTACAACCAACCAATCTTTAGTAGTTATCTCTTGAGCCTCTTTCCATTTATTGTCTCCCATATATATCTTATGGTCTTTAGTGAGTGTAATATTATTGATAAAATCTCCATAAAAAGTAGAGACCGTTAGTAACTCCTCCTCTATACTATACTCAAAACATTCTGTAACTCTTTTAGGAGTATTGTTGTGTGTTAAAACTCTATCACCAACTTTAATTTTATTAATTTTTTTAGTCTCAATTTGCTCTTTGTTAATGGTGTATACCAAAGCATCTTTTGTTAAACACCCACGCCCAGGGCCAACAGGTATCTTCATCTCTTTAGCAGCATTAACAAACTCCCAAACAATCAACATGTACCCAGGGAACTTCATAGAGTTAATAATGTCCATCTCTACTTGTAATCGGTCACGGTACTCTTGATGTTGCTCCTCTGGTACAATGGCTAAACGTTTTTCAAGACCTTTTTTTGAGAGGTGTGTAAATAGAGTGCTATCGTTTGCTAAAGAGTACTCTTCATCTGGTTCAGGTAGTGTTAGTCCCTCCTCTTTTGCTACTTCTCTTGCAAATTTGAAGTTAGGAGGAGTAGGGTTTCCAAGTTTTATCTCTAGGTTACATTTATCGGCTATCTCTTGGGTATTGCTTATGGCTTCTGGAATATCAGCAAACAGCTCTGCCATCTCTTGTGGAGATTTAATATAGAACTCATGCACCGAGTGACGCATACGGTTTGGGTCATCGTAGAGTTTGTTCATGGCTATACACATAAACGCTTCATGTGCATCGGCATCTTCTTTGAGAGTGTAGTGGGTGTCATTAGTCGCAATAAGTTTTATGCCTGTCTCTTGACTTAGTTGAATAATCTGCTTGTCGATGTTGTATTGATGGTCAATTCCATGACGCATAATCTCCATATAGAAGTCATCTCCAAAGACCTCTTTGTAACGCAGAGCTACTCTTTTTGCCTCCTCATAACCCAATGCTCCATTTTTAACATTACGCTCACTCAAATTTAAGTGCCAGTTTATCTCTCCTTGCAGACAAGCAGAGGAGCAGATAAGCCCTTCTGCATTCTCTTTAAGCATCTTCCAGTTTATTCGAGGGTAATAGTAAAAACCGTGCATAAAGGCTTGTGAACTTAGATACATAAGATTTTTGTAACCAACCTCATTTTTGGCATATAGACAGAGGTGAAAACGTTTTCTTGTCGATTTATCACCTATGTCATCTTCATTATGAATATAGGCTTCCATTCCAATAATGGGTTTAATGCCATTTTTTTTCATCTCATTATAAAATGTAATTGTTCCAAACATATTTCCATGGTCGGTCATAGCAACACTATCCATACCTAGCTCTTTAATCTTTTTGGCTAGAACAGGTATTTTGTTTGCTCCATCAAGCATTGAAAATTCAGTATGTAGGTGTAGGTGAACAAATTTTGGTTGAGTATTTATTTGTGGCGTATTTTCGTTTGGTTCTTGTGACATTGGTTGCCTTAAATAGTTAATATTATCTTCTTGAATATATCATATTTTTAATAAAAGATAACTCTCTTTTAAAAAAGTAATAGATTATAAGGAGTTTATATGAATATAATTTTATTTAAGTAATTACTATCTAAAAATAGTTATTTTTAATATAAAATAACTATTTTTAATAAAAAAACACATCTTTTATTGTATAATTACAAAAAGAGAATAGTAGTTTGAAAAGAGTAATAAGTAGTAAATTTTTTAAAGATACTAGTATCTATACTATATCTGATATTTTAAATAAGATGGTACCTTTTATACTGTTACCTGTCTTAACTAGATATTTAACTCCTGAAGATTATGGTATCATCACAATGTTTTTTGTTTTTACCTCTATTTTGGGAATTGTTATGACCCTAGAGACAAATACAGCAATCTCAGTAAATTATTTTAAAATATCTAGGGAGAGGTTAAAGGTTTATATCTTTAATATCTTATTGATTATCTCTATTGCGACTAGTTTTACTCTTATTATTATTGCTCTTTTTCATACGAGCATATCTGAACTCTTAGCAATACCTGTTGAGTGGTTGTTTATTGGTGTAGTTGTGACACTTTTACAGTTTATGACTACCATCAACCTAATACTATGGCAGTCTGAACAAAATCCAATCCCTTTAGGTATCTATCAAATAGCACAAACCATACTCAATCTATCGCTCTCCCTTCTTTTAATTATAGGTTTTGGTATGGATTGGGAGGGTAGGCTAATTGCTGTATCTATGGCAACTATTATATTTGGTATATTAAGTTTAGTTTTTCTATATAAACGGAACTATTTAAAAGTAAAGTTTAGTAGAGAGGCTATAGATGATGCCTTAAGATTTGGTATTCCTCTACTCCCACATGCATTAAGTGTATGGATTCGTACAGGAGCAGATAGAATCTTTATTACACTTTTGGTGTCAGCTTCAGCAACTGGACTCTATACTGTTGCTTTTCAAATAGCTTCTATTATAACTATTCTTACCAATGCTTTTAATAAAGCCTATAGCCCATATCTGTTTAAAAAATTAACCAATATAACGCAAAGTGATAAAGAGAGACTTGTAAAGTATACCTATCTATATTTTATTGCTTTACTTCTAATAGCAGGAGTTTTAACACTTATCACTCCACTCTTTACTGAGATATTTTTAGGTAAAGCATTCCAAGATGTAGGTAAGTATATACCTTGGATTGCTTTTGGTTTTGCATTCTATGGAATGTATCTAATGATTGTTAACTATATACTTTTTACAAAAAAGACAGCTTCTCTCTCCTATGTAACCATATCTGTAAGTCTTCTTCATATTGTTGTAAGTTATCTATTAATATCTTGTAATGGTATTTTAGGTGCGGCACAAGCTACTACAGTAACCTCTTTGGTTGTTTTTTTTGCAGTATGGTGGCTTAGTCAAAAACTCTATCCTATGCCATGGTTTAAATTATTCAATATGAAAGGTAATACATTAATGAGAAAAAAAATTTTATTTATAAACAGAATTCAGTTTGGTTATCATACCAATAGTTATAACTATTGTCGATATTTAAAAGATGAGTTTGAGGTTAGTTATATTAGTTTCGATACAGGTAAAAAGAGGATTGAAGAGAGTGGTGTTGATATTGTCTATGTTCCTTATGATGGTTCATTTTTAACAAGGGGTATTAACTTTATAAAATTTTGTAGAGATTATATTAAGAGTAATGAGATAGATTTGATTTTTATTCTATATTTTCAACTCTCTTCACTTTTAAGAGTTGGATTCTCTCATAAAAAGTTTATCTTAGATATTAGAACAGGAGATGTTAGTCCAAACCCAAAAAAAAGAGCTATTGTTGATGCTATTATGCGTTTTGAGAGTCATTTTTTTAGCCATATAACGGTTATTTCAGAATCATTAAGAGATAAACTTGGTTTAAATGTGGAAAAGTCCCATATTTTGCCTTTGGGTGCTAATGAACTTTCTAAGATTGATAAATCATTTGACTCTATACATCTTCTTTATGTGGGAACGCTTACTTTTCGTGATATAGATAAGACAGTTTTTGCTCTTTCTAAATTTATTCAAAAACATAAAAATGAAAAGATAGAGATAACTTATGATATATTTGGTTCAGGAACAGAAGAAGCAGAGCAGTTATTGTTAGAGTCTATAGAGAAGACAGAATTAAAAGATATTGTAACTTTTCACGGTAGAAAAAACCACGACGAGATACAATACTATTTTGACCATTGCAATGTTGGAGTTTCATATGTTCCTATGGTTGACTATTTTGATGTTCAGCCTCCAACAAAGACATTTGAGTATGCTAGAGCAGGTCTAGTAAATATTGCAACAGCAACCTATGAAAATAAAATATTGATAACAGAGGATAATGGAGTAATATGTCATGATACTATAGACTCTTTTTGTGATGCATTAGAGAGTGTCTATGCAAATAGAGAAAAGTGGGATTCTCGGAAGATTAGAAAAAGTTTAGAGGATTTTAGTTGGGAGAATATAGTTAATAATAATCTTAAAAAGTATATAAAGGAACTTATTTAATATCAGAAATTAATAGATATAATTTTACCACCAATTTAGGTTATAGTATAAAGGTATTCGGATTTAAAGCCAAATAAGATAAAATACTCCTATAACTTTTACAAGGAAATAACCAATATGAATATAGCAATACTCTTTGGTGGCTCTAGTTTTGAGCATGAAATCTCTATAGTCTCTGCAATTACCGTAAAAAAAGTGCTTAAAAAAGCTAACCTATCATTTATTTTTGTAGATTCCAATCGAGAGTTCTACTTGATTGATGCAAAAAACATGAAGTCTAACTACTTTTCAGATGGGGCTTATAAAAAGGCTAAAAAATTAGTTTTGAAAAAAGGAGCATTTTGTACTATAGGAATGATGGGACTAAAAGAACAAAGTTTAGGAACTATTTTAAATCTTATTCATGGACGTGATGGAGAAGATGGTAAAATAGCTTCACTCTTAGAGTTTAATGGACTCTCTTATATCTCTCCTCGTGTTGATGCCTCTGTGCTTTCTTATAATAAACTCTATACTAAACTTTACGCTGAAAGTATAGGAGTTAAAGTAGTACCTTACTCTGTTTTAAACAGTAATGATAGTCGTGATATTGAGATAGAGTATCCTGTTATTATTAAGCCTGTACGTTTGGGGTCGAGCATTGGAGTTAGTATTGTAAAAAGTCAAGATGAGTTGGACTATGCTTTAGATGTAGCTTTTGAGTTTGACAATCAAGTACTTATTGAGCCATTTATTGAGGGCGTTTTAGAGTACAATCAAGCAGGGTGTAAAACTTCAAAGTTTGAACTCTCTATAGTTGAAGAGCCAAATAAGGAGGAGTTTTTAGACTTTGAGAAGAAGTATCTTGACTTTTCGCGTGATGGAGATGTAGAAGATGCCACTATAAGTAGTGAGCTAAAGTTATCTATTCAAGAGAGCTTTAAAAAGGTCTATGGAACACTCTTTGAGGGAGCTATTATACGTTGTGACTTCTTTGTAGTTGATGGAGAGGTTCTTTTAAACGAAATCAATCCAATCCCTGGCTCTATGGCAAACTATCTCTTTGAAGATTTTGAGAGTATGGTAGAGCGTCTAGTAGAGCATCTTCCAAAAGAGTCAGATATTAAGATAGACTACTCATATATTAACTCTATTCAGTCTGCTAAGGGTGGGAAGCGACAGTAAATCATATTTTATTGAATAAAATAAAAAAGGAAAGCAAATGAAAACATTTAACAAAAAGCTAAAAGCTATTTTGTTGCTAATAGGTATAGTAGCATTTACAATCCCTACTTTTGCAACAACAGCAGATGCAGGGGCAGATAAGACCCTTAATATTACTCCTAGTAGAAAAGCTGTCTATTTAAAAGGTTCAGGAACAGGAGAAGAACCTTTAACTTATAAATGGTATGAAGATGAAAGGTTTATTGGACGTGGTGCAGGTCGTTGGTATGTCATTACTAAAAGTGGTGAACATAATATCACTTTAGTTGTAACAGATGCCAATGGAGTAAAAGCTACAGATACAATGGTAGTAACAGTGAACAAAGCAACAGCCAATGCAGGAGAAGAACAAGAGAGTAACTCTACATTAGTTCATTTAGATGGTTCAGGAACCGGGAAAGTTCCTTTGAAATATAAGTGGTATGAAAAGGGTCATTTTATTGGAGAAGGGCAAAGTTATGATTATAATATTTCTCAAAATGGTCAACATGAGATTACTTTAGTTGTAACAGATGCAAATGGAGCTAAGGCTACAGATAAAGTAATAGTTACTATAAATAGTGGAGTAGATACACCATTAACAGCTAATGCAGGACCAGATAAAACACTTAATATTACACCGAGTAATAGAGCAGTCCATTTAAAAGGTTCAGGAACAGGAAAAGCTCCTTTGAGCTATAAGTGGTATGAAAGTAGTAAGTATATTGGATCTGGTGCTAGTCGTTGGTATGTTCTTACTCAAAATGGTGAACATAACATTACTTTAGTTGTAGCTGATGTTGATGGAAATGAAGCTAATGATACTATGATGGTTACTGTAACTAATAATGTACTACTAACTAAAGAAGAACCATTAGTTCCAGCAAACTGTCTAGGACATATTACAAAAAGTGGAGTAGATACCAATGGTAATGGTGTACTTGATGAAGATGAAGTAACTTCTACAGAGGAGCATTATGATGAAGGAACACCTCTTACTCGTGAAGAACTTATTGCAAAGATAGATAATGGTGATGATGTTACACAAGTGAATACTTGTAAGATTACGGATATGAGTCGGCTATTTGATCGAGATAGAAACAATAGCACAGATGTAAACGGTGATGCAACTTTTAATCAAGATATTAGTGGATGGAATACAGGTAGTGTAACTAATATGTTTGCTATGTTCCGTAGGTCAGGTGCCTTTAATCAAGATATTAGTAGTTGGGATGTCTCTAAAGTGACAGATATGAGTTATATGTTTAGTTTTACAAGTTTTAACCAACCATTAGATGGGTGGGATGTTTCAAGCGTACAAAATATGAGGGAGATGTTTAGTAATTCACAATTTAATCAGCCATTAAATAGTTGGGATGTCTCTAATGTAACTGATATGGCTGGTATGTTTAAGTATGCAGACTTGTTTGTTCAACCATTAGATGGATGGGATGTTTCTAAGGTGACGAATATGGAAGCAATGTTCCAAGCTACAGGTGCTTCTAACGGTGGTTTTAATCAGCCATTAAATAGTTGGAATGTTTCTAATGTAACGAATATGAGTAAGATGTTTACTACGGCAACAGCATTTAACCAACCATTAGATGAGTGGGATGTTTCTAGTGTAACTAATATGAGAGAAATGTTTTTTATTGCAACGGCCTTTAATCAAGATATTAGCAATTGGGATGTTTCTAATGTTACAGACCACTATAATTTTGCAGATACTTCAGCTTTAGAAGATGCACATAATCCTTTTTATAGAAATTATAGACCAGATCTCGTATTACTTGGAAATGAATACGTAAGCATAACTGTAGGTAGTACTTATACTGATTCCGGGGCAATAGCTATAGATCATGAGGATGGAAATATTACATCTGATATTCAAGTGACAGGATTGCCAATTGATACCTCTGTTGAGGGAAACTATACTATAACTTATTCAGTTAGTGATTCAGAAGGTAAAATGGCTAACGTGGTAAGAAGAAATGTAAGAGTATATGTGCCGAATTCACAATATACACGAGATGATACAAAAGAGATAGTAACTGACCACATTACTAATCTTCAATGGCAAGATAATGAAGAGGCAAAAACAGTTGAAAAAACTTGGTATGGTGCAAAAAATTATTGTTCTAACCTTGGTTTAGGGGGATATCATGATTGGTACTTACCATCAAAAGAAGAGTTGAAAACTATTGGTGATACTACGTATGGAACTCCATCTATCAATCCTATATTTCAAAATATTGAGTTTGGCTTCTATTGGAGTTCTTCTTTCTATGGGCATGATAATCCTAGCTATGAGTGGGAAGAAGCTTGGGGTGTTTTCTTTGGTTTTTCTAATGAAGAGGTTAGACTGCCTATACCAGCTAGTTATTATGTTCGTTGTGTTAGAAAAGGAATCCCTACAGTAACTACCACCCTCGTCAAAAAAACAGGACAAACTATCTCTTACTACCCAAAAGATGACGGAGACTACCAAAAAGGTGTGACCCCATCCTATATACGAGATGATGCAAAAGAGATAGTCACCGATAACATTACTAAACTACAATGGCAAGATGATGAAGAGGTAAAAACAATTAGAAAAACTTGGCAAAGTGCAAATAATTATTGTTCAAATCTTAACTTAGGTGGCTATAGCGATTGGAGATTACCAACTATAGTTGAGCTTCAAAGTATTGTTGATAATGGGAAGTATAATCCTGCTATTGATACTGTGTTTGTGAATTATACTTCTAATGATTATTGGGTGTCCACTTCCTATGCAGGTGACCCTGATACTTATAGATGGTTTGTTAACTTTAAAAATGGTAGTACAAATATTTACTATAATTCACATGACGATAATTCATTTAGCGGTAATGTGCGTTGTGTGAGAGAAGGACAAGATGCTCCTCAACTTTAGTTGTGATTGCATATTGAAGTTTAAAAATAAAAAAAAGTTATTATTTGAATCTCAAATAAGAGAAAAATATAGTGAAGTTAAGATGGGAAAAACAGTTTTTCACTCTTTATTATAAATTACAAAATAAGGTAGGTAAAATTAATGAGACGAATCCTTTTGATTATGATAGGGCTTAGTAGCCTAACTATGGCACAAGAAGCTCCACGGTTTACAAAAGCAAATGGTGTGGTCACCGACACTAAAACTACATTAGAGTGGCAAGATGATTACAGTGACAATGGTGATAGCATAAAGTCTGCAATGTGGATAGATGCTATTGACTATTGTGAGGAACTGACTTTAAATGCTCAAAGTGATTGGAGATTACCAAACAAAAAAGAGTTAATGAGTATTGTTGATTATAAAACTTATTATCCTAGTATAAATTCAATTTTTCAAAATACTACCTCTACCTACTATTGGTCGTCTACTACTTATATGGGTAATACTAACAGTGCATGGAGTATTCACTTTAAGATGGGTTGGACAGGCTATTATAGTAAGTCAGCTAATGCGAATGTTCGTTGTGTGAGGGCAGGACAATAGGTTTTTTAATAATTAATCTGACAGGTAAACCACTAGTTTGACCGTAGTATTAAGTAAAAAAAGAGTATTTTTCCAAAGGCTTGACGGCAACTAAGGAAAAATACAATGGAAAGTTTAACACATTCAAAATGGGATTGCAAATATCCAGAAATTCTAACTATACCACCCAAACCACCCCTATCCAAGCGAATCAACTAAAAAAAGTTCCCAAAACCCTTAAAGTAATATAAAATACAAAAAAAGCTAATAGTAAAAAACAGCCCAAGTCTCC
>JALVXC010000029.1 GCA_027038275.1 Campylobacteraceae bacterium
GGAGACTTGGGCTGTTTTTTACTATTAGCTTTTTTTGTATTTTATATTACTTTAAGGGTTTTGGGAACTTTTTTTAGTTGATTCGCTTGGATAGGGGTGGTTTGGGTGGTATAGTTAGAATTTCTGATGGAGTATACTAGAAATTTGACAGAGGGTTATGCAATCTCGGCAGTAGTATTTCTTGCTTACCCTTTAATCCTCTACAAAAGTCATGTACTCTTTACTCAAAATAGAGTTGGCTTAGCATTTTTTTTGGTTATTGGATTCTTTTTTATTTTTGCCTTTATTCAGATGATTGGGTGTTCAAATAGTATAAATATACACTAATTATTATGTTTCTACATCTGCTCTTTGACCTTTTAGCTTATGTTATTGGAACACTATTATTATGGAAAGTTTTTAAACCAAGCAGACCAACTATAGAAGATGAGAACTTGCGATATGCCTACTATACAGTAGTCATTGCAGGAGCATTTTTTGGAGCATTTATTGTAGGCTCTTTAAATACCTTAGTCTCTCTTGATAGCTCAAATATAATTATAGGTAAGTCTATTTTAGGGGCTATTGTTGGTGGAGTTGTTGCTGTTGAGAGCTTTAAGAAAATTATGAAGATAAAAGGCTCAACAGGGGCTTACTTTGTTCCCTCTTTAGCTGTTGGAGTTGCTATTGGGCGTATTGGCTGTTTTGTAAGTGGATTAGAGGACTACACCTATGGAGTAGAGACTAACTCAATTTTGGGTTATGACTTTGGTGATGGCATTTTACGTCACCCTGTGCAACTCTATGAGAGTTTAACTATGGCTCTTTTCTTCTTTTATGCTCTTTTTATCTATAGAAAAAAGAGAGACTATTTTGAAAAATTTATCTTTTACCAATTTATTTTAGTGTATAGTATACAAAGGTTTGTTTGGGAGTTTTTAAAACCCTATGAGAGTGTTGCTTTTGGGCTTAATGTTTTTCAGTTTATCTGTTTGGGGTTGGTGGTTTATGCAATTTATTTTTTAAGTAGGGTGCGATTGCTATCTCACCAATAAGGACATTTAGAACAAGAAAAAAATATTAGGAGAAAATCGTGAAAAAAATATTTATTACAGTGTTATTTGTTGGACTAGCTATATTTTCATCTATGGGGTGTATTACTAAATCTGTTTTAAAAACAGAGTATGATTATAGTTCCTATAAAGAGCAGATTATCTCTTTTTATTTAAATCCTAAAGGAGATGAGGTAGCTTTTATTGGAAAGAAGTACCACTACATCTTTAATAAAGGTACAAACGAGTTTATAGAGCTTTTAAAAAATAGAGATGCTTTAAAGCTAGAGCAGAGCAATCTAAAGATTAATACTAGAGTAGAAGATAACACTTTAGTTCATAGTGATATAGCAGTAAGATTTGTAGATAGAGGTTTAACACAAAAACAGAGGATATGGTTTCAGACTCATAACTTTATGCAAATTAGAGGTAGAAAAGAGACCTCTTATGTAAAAAGTTATCATATAAGTGGAGATAGATACCTAAGCAGTTCAGATGTTAATGCTAAAGTAGAAAAGTTAAAACATACTTTAGAAGTAGAGATAGCAGAGATGCATGTAAAGAGTGGAGATACCATTCGTAAAATAGTCATGACCCCTATAGCTGTTGCTGGTGATACTCTACTTATGGCAGGTGCAATAGTATTAACACCTATTTATCTTCTGATGAATAACTAACTAAAAAGGAAAAAAAACATGGCATACTACTCAGACCAATACGACCTCTTTCTAAGCTCAACTCAAAGCTTTTGTCACCAATGCAACAACTTAAACAAGCTCATAGACACCCATATTGTCACTAAAGACAACGAAGTCTTTTTAAGAAAGTTCTGCCCAAAGTGTGGCGAGTCTATGGTTAAAATATCAACCGATTTAGACTACTATAAAAAGTGCGATGAGTATCTAAAAGCACCAGATTTACCTGAAAAGGCACTTACAAAAGTTCTAAAGGGTTGTCCATTTGACTGTGGAGTCTGCCCTCAACACCAAAACCACCCATGTTTGGCACTCTTTAATATTACTGATGAGTGCAATATGAAGTGTAATATCTGCTACTACTCTGCCGAACCTGGGCTTGGAAACCACCGAAGTATGGAAGATATAGAGAAGATGTTAGCTACACTTTTGGAAACTGAAAGCGAACCTGACCTTATTCAAGTAACAGGTGGAGAGCCAACAACTCACCCACAAATAGTAGAGATTTTACAATACCTCAAAAAGTCACCCGTTCGTCACCTTATGTTAAACACAAATGGCATTAAAATCTCCCAAGATGAGAGCTTTGTAAAGGAGCTTAAAAGGCTTGGTGGAGGGTTTGAGGTCTACTTACAGTTTGACTCACTAACTCCAAAAGTTTTAAAAGATTTACGAGCAAAAGATATGTCTGAAGTTCGTCTAAAAACTTTAGAGATGTTAGAGAAATACTCCATCTCTACCACACTTGTAGTGGTGGTTAAAAAGGGACTAAATGAGCATGAAATCCCTGACATTATAGAGTTTTCACGCAGATACAGATGTGTTAGAGGGATTGTTTTTCAACCTATTGAAGAGGTAGGGCGTATTAATGCTGAGGGTGATTTTAAAATTACTCTTTCAGAGATACGTCAAATCATAATTGACGATGAGAAAAATCCATTTACATCAGAAGATATGATACCTCTACCATGTGACCCACACAAAATCTCTGTAGGCTACGCTGCAAAGAGTATGTGCCAAGATGAAAAGGGAGAGGCTTTTGCAACTATTAAGCCTGTAACAGGACAACTACCAAAAGAGCTTATTACCAACCATAGAGGAACAGTAACATTTGAGAGAGACAGAGAGTTTGTAAAGACAGTAATTGAGACTGTAAGTCTTGATACGGCAATGGGTGAGAGTATTATGAGTGAGAAGATTAAACAGAAACTCTTTTGCTGTTGGCCTGACTTTTTAGCTCCTGCTGATATGGGCTATGAGAATGTATATCGTTTGGTTATTTCGGAGTTTTCAGATGTTGTAAATTTTGATGCTGTCAATATAAAAAGAGAGTGTAACTTTATGATTGAACCTGAGAGGATTATTCCTTTTAGTACTTACAATATGGGTATTGAGTTTTCTCAGACTAAGATTAAGAAGTTTTGGGTGTAATTATTGACTATATGGGTAGGGAAGTAATCTCCCATACTTCTAAAATATAATTATATGATTAGCTCTTAACAATTCTTATTTCTCAAATCATACTCATCATGGTCGCAAATACAGACTAAAATAGCTTTATCGTCAAGAACTGTCATTAGTATTCTATATTGGGTATTTAAAACTCTTATAGAGTATCTATCTTTATCTTTTTTGCATGTCATCTTTTTATAGTGTAGTGATGGGTCTTGAGAGTCTTTTTGAAATTTTGATAATGTGTTTTTAATATCATCTTCATTTATAACATGTTTTTTCAATAGTTTTTTTTTGGTACGCTTATATTGTGTAGTCTCTTCTATAGTCATTTAATCGCCTAAGCTGATTGTTGTGACATAACATATACTTCAAGTTGACCCATTCTATCCATATATATTACAAATGAAGCATAAAGTCTATCTAGTTGTTCATAAAGCTCACTAAATAAAATATCTTTATCTTTTATCTTTTCTAGTTTTTTTTGTAAGAGCTTAATATCATCAATCTCATCAATAATAGTATCATAAAATTCATCTAAATCAGATATAGGTAAACTACTCATATCTTCAATTTGAAGTGTTCGTTTTTCTATCTCTACAGATTGTTCATGAAGTGAATTTATAATCATACGCATTATTTTTGTATAAACTTTTCTAGGTGCAGTATTATACGCTTCATACGCTAAATCAATAAAATCTACATAATTAATAAAGCTATTATTCATTCTAGCTGTCATATTGTTCTCTTTCTGTTTTTTTCTTGATTTATTATATCATAAATCTTTGAAGTAGATTTTATGATATTAACCCAAATTTAAATCCAAAGTTTAAAAATTGTAGCATAGGTATCTGTCTTACAAAATCATAATATATTTCATGTTAACTCATAATATATCTTCTGTTAACTCATAATATGTTATTGTTCCGTATAAGGATTTGAGATGTATATTAAACGAAATATTACCCCTATGGTTTATGAACTTTTAGAAGACTTTAGAGTTGTTGCCATTAATGGACCAAGACAGAGTGGAAAAACAACACTCTCTAAAGAGATAGCCAAAGAGCTAGGCATGAACTACTACACATTTGATAATGAGGCAACTAAACTAACAGCACAGAACAACCCTAAACCCTTTATAGAACAGCTCTCAAAAAGACCATCGGTTATAGATGAGATTCAGATGGTTCCAGAGATAATAAGTGCTTTAAAAATCTCTGTAGATGAAAAAAATCAATCAGGAATGTTTCTACTTACAGGAAGTGCTGACCTTTTTAAGATGTCCTCCATAAGAGAGTCTTTAGCAGGTAGAATGGTCTCTATCTCACTCTTTCCTCTCTCCTATTTTGAGCTTAATGGTAGTAGTAAAAATGTTATTGATATGCTTTTTAGTGGGGAGATAAAATCATTTAATTTTAAAAAGATGAGTTATGAAGAGATGATAGAGCAGATAACCACAGGTGGCTTCCCCTCTGTTCAAGGGAAATCTGCTCGTTCACAAGAGAGTTGGTTTGAGAGTTACATAGAGGCACGAATAGAGAAAGATTTGTCTTTGGTCAAAAAGATAAGCCAAGAGAACAAATCTGAAATCAATAAACTTTTACGAATCTTAGCCTCTACAACCTCCAACCTTTTAAAGTACAGCTCCTTAGCTAAACATCTAAACATTAAAGATATGACGGTCAAATCAGACATTGAGATACTCGAAGCTCTATTTTTAGTTAAAAGGGTAACTCCATACTTTACCAACCGAGGAAAAAGAGAGATTAAAGCTCCAAAAATACAATTTATAGATACAGGGTTGGTTGCTCACTTGGTCGATGTAGACGCAGAGACACTTATTTTAAAAGAGCGAGAGATGTTAAGAAACTTGGTTGAAAACTTTATCTATACAGAGTTTTTAAAACATAGTACTTATGCTAAAAAATCAACTAAGATTTATCATTATAGAGATGGAGATTATGAGGTTGATTTGGTGTTAGAGCAGAAAAATAGCAAGATTGTTGCCATAGAGGTAAAGTCATCTGCAACTATTAAAACAGAATATACAAGGGGGCTTGTAAGGTTAGCTAAAAATGCAAAAGAGAACTTTTTAGCAGGGTATATCTTCTATGGGGGCGATGAAGTTTTACCAATCTCTAAAGATGGGTATACTTTTTGGTGTATTCCTTTTGGGGTTTTATTTGGGTAGGTTATTAAATTTCTGTCAAATACTGTAGATTCGATTTTATCGCATACGCGTCAACTTAAGCTATAATTTCCTTTTTTTGGGGCAAAGACTTTAGTCTTTGAGTGCCATGAAATGGCACTATTTTTGTGAGACTAAAGTCTCACCCCCGTTTAAAGAGATTGGAGAATTTTTTAAATTAATTAAAATAACAACACTTCTAAAAGGTGCAAACCTTGTTCTATATTTACTTAAGTCTCTACTTTTAAAATCATTTCGTATTTTTTCAATAGGTTCTTCTTTAGAAATATTTAATTCTTGCATCAATAAATTAATCTCATCATTTAAAGATAAAGCTTTTAGTAATGTTCCATTTAAAATTTTATCTGTATCTCTCATAAAAAAGTCAGGATTGTATTTGGCTTCGATAGCACTTATATTTATCTCTTTTGAGATAATCTCTTGAACCTTTAAAGCTCTTTTCCTCCCTAAATTTTTATCATTTCCATAGTATTCTAAATCAGTATGTCCATAAATTTTAATATCTTTAATTCTTTCTAAATTAGAGTGCAGAATACTTTTTAAACATGTTGTTACATCTTGATTAAAATCACTTTTAGCAGAAGGAAATCCTTGTAAAGCAATGACTTTTGAAGTACTATTTACATCGTAAGGAATAATATGATTTTTATTTCTAGTCAAATTGCACTCTTCAATCTTTAAATCATTTACATATTTGGGATTAAGAGTATTGTTATATATTTTATTCTTAAACTCTAAAGTATTCATAAATATAAACCATAAAAGTGGCAGAGTTATAGTTATAACTGCGAGAAATATTCCAATCCTTATTCTTTTTGATGCCTTTTTTATTATATCTTTATAAGTCTCTTTTAATACAGTTTGCTTATATTCGCTTTTATAACTCTTGTCTATAGATGATAATTTTTGTAAATCATCTCTTAAACCTAAATAAGGGTCTGTTGTTTCTAAAAGCTCTTCTTTTATTCCTATCAACTCATTTTTTCTTCTTTTTAGTTTGTATTGAATTTCTAAAAAGTTTTCATCTATAATATAATCTTGACTTTCAACTAATCCAAGATTTACATACTTATATTGTTCTACTGCTTCTATATTCATCATGGATAAATCATGATAAATTACAGCTTTTTTTAACTTTTCCTCTTCTGAATAAAGACTCAATAATATCTTGGAAGTTTTAATTATCTCTTTATCATTATTTTGAATTTTTGCTATTTCAAGAATTTTTTCATAACAATAGATACGCTGATTGTCATTTATATTAAGATATAAAAGGGCTTTAAAAAATATTTTTGCTTCTATAAAATTTTCTTCAATAAATTTTACTTTAGCATCTCTCATAAGCTCATCAATCGAATACTCACCATCAATATCTTTTAAATATCGTATATATCTTGGCTCATACTCTCTAGCTTTTTTAAAATACTCTTTTACAAGAGTCTCTTCACCAAATTTTTTAGAAATTATTGTTGCAAGTAAATACATATCTGCTAACTCTTTACGAAAGTTAGCCTCTATTTCAATAAATTGATTTGTAATTTGAAATTTTTTACCTAAATATCCTATCTCATTTGCTTTATTAGGCAATTGACTAGCTTGATGTGTATCTCCTTGAAAAATATTTTTATATTCTTGAATTAAGAGGTTATCAAGATTTCTATAAATAATTAAATCTTGCATATCTTTAAAATTTTCAAGGTCAAGAATATTTTTTGTTAATAAAAAAGAGGCTAATGAAGGTTCTTTTTCATTTAAAAAACGAGGTAAATTAAAAGCTGTAAAAGAAGAGAGTTCATCACGACGATGAATAATAATACCAACTAAATATAATCGTTTATTATCTCTAATAAAAACTCCACTTCCTGAAAAACCTTCTAAGCCACGCTTTATGAACTTTTGAAAGCTATCGACATCATAAGTATATTTTTTATTATTATCATTTTTGCGAGTTAAATTCTGAATAATATCATCACTGCCATCCTCTTTACCTGCTGGATAACCATGAAAAAAATATTCATGCTCATCTCCATAGTTATCTTCATATAAGATATTGACTTTACTCAACCTTTTAAACTCTTCATTAAAATCTTTTACTTCAAAAAGAATTACATCATAACCATCACAAAAAGATAGAATATTAATTATTTTACAAATTTTCTTTTTATTCTGTGATATAGAAATATCAGATAAATGTTTCTCTAAAAAACTTTTTTTTACATCTCTCCATGAATCATCTCTTCCTTTTGTTGTAAAATTATGTTTAGCTGTAGCAAGATAACATCTATTATCATTATCCTTAATAAGTACTCCACTTCCAGATTTACCAAAATCACACTCAATTTTTACAGCATAATGTTTTATTAGGTCACTATTTTTTTTCATAGATTAAACTCCAACACAGTCCTTTTATCGACACTGAATTTATATTGAACCTCTTCCTCCATATCTCTAGGAAACTTATTATCAATAGGTCGGTTATAGTTAAAATAGAAATTAATATTTTCAGCTCTATCTTCATGATGTAAAATAAGTGCATAAGTCTCTTTATCAGGATGTTTATACGTAGAGTTATTTGGATGAGTTCCATCTGTTAAGGTTATAAATGTATCAGTTTCAATTAAATCAAGAAATTCACTATTTATATTTTTTTTACTTCCATGATGAGAGAGTTTAACAAACTCAACAGATAACTTATTGTCTTTTGAATATCCTAATTTTTTTAATTGAGCATTAACAACTCTAATATCTGCATCACCTAAAAGTAAAAATTTTTTATCTTGATACTCTAAAATAAAAGCTATACTTGATTTATTGGTATGACTTGTTTCTAAACCAAATTTTGTATTGTATAGAGTATCTAGTTCTCTTCTATCTATTGGTCTATTTTCACCTCCTATTTCTACTTTTTGTCCATTACAATCTCTTAAAAACTCATTATTTTTCCACTTCTCTCTTAGTTTTTCTAAATCTTTTTTAAAAGGTGAAAGAAGTCTAAGAGTTATATCTGAACCTATAGAAAATATATTATTTTTTTCATATTCATCAAGGTAAATATTGTTAAGATATGGAATCTGAAATTGAGAAATAAAATGAGTAAATAGACTACCCTGTCCTTGTCCTATCTCATTATTATAATTTGGTGTAAACATCATCTCCTTTGAAGACATGTTAAACCAAAGTTGTTTTATTTTTGGACGATTATAATTATCATTAAGAAGCTCCATAATTCCACAAATATGGTCATTATCAATATGTGTAACTACGACTAAATCTAGTTTTTCTATCTCATCTAATCTATAGGATATTTCATCTTGATAAGTACTTGCCACTCCCCCATCAATCAAAACATGAGTTCCCTCATCAGTAGAAACCAAAATACTATCCCCACATCCTGCCTCAAAAAACTCAAACTTTATACCCATAATTTCCCTTTAAAAATAAAATCTAACCCAATTATACAAAAAACAATTACAAAAATCTTTCGTTTTTAATCCCCTTTCATAAAAACTCTCATCTTCTCAAATATCTTCTCTTCTATTCTTAAAGGTTCAATTACTTTTAGATGAGGTATCCACTGTTGAATTAGGGGCATGACTTCCATGTCATCGGTAATGGTGAACTCAACCCATATACTTCCATCGTCAAAATGTTTAACCACCCTTTGACTCTTTAAATATTTTTTAGCTTTAAAATAGACAGAGGCATAAGCAGAGACTTTGACAATAACCCTATATGGAGTATTGTGAATCTTACTAAACGGAGTTTGCAGATGGTGTAGGGAGTTTTCAGCTTTTAGTTTTTCAACATTGTCACTATGAAAAGTTTTAGGTTCTACTCGACTCTCTTTTACACTTGTTATAAAATTTATTCTCATAAGACGAAAACAACTGTTGGGATTTTGAGTATGATAATTTTGTAAAGTATTGACAGCAATATACCAATTATCTTCTAAGTAGAGAATCCTCAACACTTGGCACTCTTTAAAAATATACTCTTTTTCATTGGGTTTTTGGTGGGCAATAGTTACGTAGGTTCGGTTAGTTATAGCTAACTCCAACTCTTCTAAAATCTCTAAACTCTCAGATTTTAGATGTTCATAAGGGCTATTTTCTATCTGATAAACAGCCGAAGAGTCTAGTTTTAGAGCTTTAATTAACTCTCTATGCTCCTCTTTAAATTTATTATATAAATCAGAATCTACAATAGATAAAAACTTTAAAAACTGCTTTGAGGTTTTGTGATTGTGTTGGAAAAGGTCATAAAACTGTTCTCGTTTTAGTAAAAAGTAGCAATCATCTACCTTATTGAGCCTATCGCCAAAATAGGGTTTTAAAACATCTTTGAAATCATTTTGGATTGTTTTTTTACTGCAACCCAAAAAAGAGCTTAACTCTTTGACGCAAACACTCTCTTGTGTTGAAAGTTTTTCTAAAATATAAACTACTCTTGTTGTTTTATTCATCTTTTAAGTATGCCTACAAATCTTTTTAGCCAAACAAAACATCTATCTCTAAATCACAATTGACCATAGAAGAGTAACTATTTTGCTTCACCCCATAAGTGCTTAACATCACCAACATTATGGAGTTATGAGCCTTATCCTCTTCTCTAAAAGTCTCTATCTTGGCTCTTAAATTATCAGCATAACTTTTAGAGATAGCAAACTCTTTATTGTAGTATTTTATCTCTACTATCATAACTGTTTTATCGGCTCTCTCTATAAGCATATCAATCTGTGTGCCTTTTTTGCTCCCATCTCCTCTACTTTGCCAATAGTGAGTTTGCGTATATATACCTGAAATACCTAAAGCCTTTTTAATCTGCAATATATGTTTGTGACAAACAGCTTCAAATCTATTACCCGACCAACTTATCCAACTTTGAGAACTGCTTATAAACTGCCAATAGTTACTGTTTTCCAGTAGCTCTTGTGTTGTGACATTTGCCATCCACTTAAGATAAAAAGCAGAAAAAGAGTCACTTAGAGCGTACCTTGTATCTCTCTTTTTTCTACCATAGCGATTATGTTTAGAGATAAACCCTGCCATCTCTAACTCCTCTAATATTCTGTAGAGTGGGTCACTTTTAATATTAAACTTTTTTGAAATCTCATCGGCTGAAAATAGCCTACTTTTGCTTCTACCCATATAACTAACTACTTGCTGATGAATCCCTTTTTTGCCAAACAGAGCAATAAAAAGTGTCGAGAACTCTCGTTGGAGTTGCCCTCCCATAGTAAAACAGAGTTCATTGATATTTTGAGCCACAGATTTTTGTGGATTTAAAAAACTCAAATATTGAGCCACACCACCTAAAATCATATAAATATCTACAATCTCTTTTCGAGAGAGATAGTTAAACCCTCTCTCTTTTAGATAAGATTCACTCTCTTGTAGATTAAAAGGAAAAAGAGGGATTTGTCTTGTTATTCTCTGATGAAGCCCACCTTTCTCTTCAATAACCTTTTTGACCATCCACGAAGCAGATGAGCCACAAAGTACAACAGTTACATTAGAATATTTTTCAAAATAGCTATTCCAAATATAAGACAAAGCACCAATAAAACCTGACTTAGCTGTTGCTATCCATGGAAGTTCATCTATAAAAAGTACAAAATGTTCATATCTCTCTTGAATAGTTTGATGATAATTTTTAATCCCCTCAAAAATTTCAGACCAGTTTTTAGCTCCATATAACTCAATAGCATACTTATCAAAAAGTCTATTTTTGGCATTGGTAAGTTGTGTAGACATATTGGCTTGGGATTGACCTATAAGGCTAACCATACAGATATTTGGTTTGTTGTAAAACTGTTCAATTAGATAGGTTTTACCAACCCTACGACGACCATAAAGAGCTATCATCTCTGCTCTATTTGAGTGCAAAGCTTCATCTAAGAGAGCCAACTCTTTTTTTCTACCTATCATCTAAAATCCTTTATAATTATAAATATCTAGCTTATTTTTAGACTTATTTATAATTATAGTATTATATTTATAAATATCTATGTTTATTTTAGACTTATTTATAAATATATAATTAGGAAGATACTTAATCTTATGGTGTAAAGCTTAAAATTTAATGTGGAAGTAGGGTGCGATTGCTATCTCACCAATCAAATTTATGATTCTGACTCTTTTTTCTCAGACCCTAACCATCTCCAAAGAAGACCAGCAACAATTGCTCCTGCTATTGGTGCTGCCCAAAATAGCCAAAGTTGGTTCATGGCTGCTGTGTCTGCGAAGAGTGCAGTAGCTGTACTTCTTGCAGGGTTTACAGAGGTGTTTGTTACAGGAATTGAGATAAGGTGAATAAGTGTTAACCCAAGCCCAATAGCAATAGGTGCAAAACCAGCAGGTGCTTTGTCTGATGTTGAACCTAAGATTATGAAAAGAAACATGAAAGTTAAAACAGACTCAATAATTAGAGCAGAGGTCATGTTAAACTTATCTGGAGATAATTCACCATAACCATTAGAGGCAAAACCACCCACCTCAAAACCAGCTTTACCTGTAGCAATAAGGTAAAGAACAAATGCTCCTGCTATACCACCAATAACTTGTATTATGATGTATGGTACGAGCTCTTTAGTATCAAATTTACCAGCAGACCATAAACCTAAACTAACAGCAGGGTTTAAGTGACAACCTGAAATGTGACCAATAGCATAAGCCATAGTAAGTAGAGTTAAACCAAATGCTAAGGCAACACCAAGAAAGCCAATACCAAGTTCTGGATAACCAGCTGCTAAAACAGCTGAACCACAACCACCAAATACCAACCAAAAAGTTCCAAAGAACTCAGCTACTAATTTTTTAATTAACATTTTTAATCCTTTTTTATTTAAAAATGTTATTGTAGCCGTATTTTCTTTTAAAATTGATTATTGGACTAAATTTATTAATCTACTACCCTAAAAACCCCCTCTACAACCTTAGCCATACGCTCATAATCTAGCGTTTCAGGTCTATCTTTTGGTGTATGGTAGTTATCTGAACGGTAAAAGGCTGTATCGCTAATTAAAACAGCAGGGTAGTCAAACTTCCAATAGTTTTGATGGTCTGAAAAGTCAATACCAGGAATAAAAGAGAAAGCATTCATAGAGTAGACAGGCAGATTGCTACTCTGTTTAAAGACCCTTTTAATATCTCTTGTTAATGAGATATTTTTCCATGAGAAGTTACTCACAATAGAGATAAAGTTTGCCTCTTTAGGGTAGTATATATCCATAAAAGGAAAAGGGTAGTTTTGAGAGTTTTTCTCATCTGAAAAATAGCCTATCATATCTAGTACAATAACTTTAGAGACCTTTACTTTGTGGTCATATAGATACTTTGCATGGTGAAAGCTTCCCATATTTTGTGTTCTAAAAAATGGAGGCTCTTCTAAAGAGTAGGCTACTACTTGCACATCACAAGAGGGAGGGTGCTTTTTTAATAGGCGTACTAGCTCTAAGAGTCCTGCTATGGCTGAGGTGTTGTCGTTTGCTCCTGCGTGTCCACCAAAGGTATCGTAATGCCCTCCAATAACTGTTAAGCCATCTTTGCAACTATTTGAGCCTTTAAAGTTTGCAATTACATTTTTGTAAGTTCTTATTGGCTCATCTAAAAAATCTTTAACCTCAAAGGTTTGATAGCTTACGTCACTGCTATATTTTTGAAATTCGTTATATATATAGGAGGCTGTTTTGTCAAGCATTTGAGTGTTGGTATAGATACGGTCATTGAACTGCTCTACAATAGTATAGACGTATTTTTTTAAGTTCTCTGCTTTTACCTCTAACTCTTTTCCTTTACTTATTTGGCTTGTAAATATTGGTTGTGTTAACATAAACCAAACTATTAGTACAAATATAGCTAGGTCGATTAATATGATGTATATGTTCTCTTTCATTTTTAGATTATATCAAAATATATAGTGGAAAGTAGGAGATACAAGCAAAAAGCCAATATAATACGCCAAATTTTAAAAGTAGGATTTTAGATGTTGGTAGCTCCAAGTATTCTCTCTGCCGATTTTGGGAATTTGGCACGAGATGTAGAGGCGATTTGTGAAGCAGGGTGTGACTTGGTTCATATAGATGTAATGGACGGTCACTTTGTACCTAACTTGACTATTGGACCTGTTGTGGTTGAAGCTGTAGCAAAGGTGGCAACAAAACCACTTGATATTCACTTAATGGTAGAGAATAATACCTTTTTTGTTGACCTTTTTGCTCCATTTAAACCAGAGTTTATCTCATTTCATATTGAAGAGGAGAAGCACCCTCATAGACTTATTCAAAAGATTCGCTCTTTAGGAATTCGTCCTGCTATTACGTTAAATCCTCATACTCCTCCTGAAGCTGTTGAGTTTTTGTTAGCAGATGTTGACATGGTACTTTTAATGTCTGTTAACCCAGGGTTTGGAGGACAAAAGTTTATTGCTAATGTATTAGATAGAGCAAAACGACTTAAAAAGCTTATTAACAAGTACAATCCTGAGTGTCTTATAGAAGTTGATGGTGGAGTAAATGACCAAAATATTTATGAGCTAAAAGAGGCAGGTGTAAATGTTGTAGTTGCAGGGTCATATGTTTTTAGAAATCAATATGGCTATAAGCACTCTATAGACTCTTTAAAGATATAATTATTTAGGGGGAGTTTTTATGCGAGTAAAGATTTGTGGTATTACCAATTTTCAAGATGCTATACAGGCTATCGATGCTGGGGCTGATGCTCTGGGGTTTGTTTTTTATAAAGACTCACCAAGGTACATTACCCCTGCAAATGCAAAAAAAATCATTGACAAATTACCACCTTTTATAGGTAGAGTAGGACTTTTTGTTAATGAGGGGATAGATACTATTGATACTATTGCAAAATATTGTGATTTGACACTGTGTCAAATCCATTTTGAGGTAGATGAAGAGGCATTAGACATGATAGGTTCAAAAGCCTTACCTGTAATTCGTGCCAAGAAAAAAGAGGATATTTTACAATATAGTGACCGTTACCGTTTGGTAGATGTATATTGTGAGGAGTATGGTGGGTCAGGGAAACGACTCAATTTAGAGTGGTTTGATGGCGTTGATTGTTCTAAAATTATCTTAGCAGGTGGTTTAACTCCTGATAATTTAGATGAACTAAAAAAGTATAATTTTTATGGGGTTGATGTAAGTTCAGGAGTTGAACGTATCAAAGGAAAAAAAGATTACCAAAAGGTGACAAAGTTTATAGCAAATGCAAAGAGTCTATGAGGAATTAACATCAGCATTTAGAAGAAATAGTGGCTATTTATCACGAGCTTCTTATGAACGAATTGTAAAAAAACACACAACACTATTTGAAGATGTAGATACCCTCTTTATGCTACTTCAAGCCTCTGGTTACCCTATTGTTTACCAAAATGGTCGCTATCTTTTAGAGACCTATTTTACCCCTTATAAAGAGCAAAAGTATTGTGTTATAGATATTGAGACCAATGGTTCTAAGCCTGAATCAGCACAAGTCATTGAGGTTGGAGCTGTTATGGTTCAAAATGGTAAAATTATTGATACCTTTGAGAGTTTTGTTGCATGTGCATTTATACCTGAGTATATTACAAAAGTTACAGGTATTGTTCCTGAAGACTTAGATGGAGCTCCAAGTAGGTTAGAAGTATTGACAAAATTGCGTGAATTTTTAGATAATGCTATATTTGTTGCTCACAATGCAAACTTTGATTATGGATTTTTAAACCACTCCTTTGACCGTTTTGGTTTGGGAACTATTGGTAATCAGAAGCTATGTTCCATAGACCTGGCAAGACGAACTATAGAGAGTGAACGTTATGGTTTAGCCTATTTGGGTGAGACCTTAGATTTGGGTGAACATATACAACATCGAGCCTTTTCAGATGCTCTTGTAACCTCTAAATTATTGGATTTAAGCTTTAAAAATTTACCTCAATATGTAAAATCTACAGATGACCTTTTACGCTTTTCTACATCAAGTAGAAAAGATAGAAGACTAAAGAGTCAATAGCTAAATCATTACTAAAACATAATTTTTAATATTTTTTATATCTATAGACTGTTATAATATTAAAAACATTTAAAGGGAAACCAATGATGAAAAATTCTAAAACACTATTTGTAGCAGTAGTTGTTGCTCTTTTTGCAACGGGTTGTGTGCAACCTGTACAGCCGACTCAAGCTCAAGCACAATCAACACAGCCAGTCTATTCATCTCCACAAGAGCCAGTTTATGAAGATGCTTCTCCTATTATTTATGAAGAACCTAATACTGCAACTTCTTCAAATTCAGGTGTTGTTTACAGTCAAACATCTACAGATAATACAGTTATAACTCCTCAACAAACAACAACATATCCTCAATCATCAGTAACAACTTATCCTCAACAAACAACAACATATCCTCAATCGTCAGGAACAACTTACCCTCAACAAACAGTACCTCAACAACCTACATATACTAATCCTTATGAGACAGGAGGTGCAACTAGTTACCCTGACCCTTACGCCAATGGTGCTAATCAATCAGTAGCAACAAACTATCCTGCACCATCTAGTACATCATCAGGACATAGTGGAGGAGGTGGTATTCATCTTCAAGTGGCAGCTTTTAAAGACTATTATGCTGCTGAACAGTTTAAAAGTTCACTTACTTTAGCTCCTGGTCAATCAGCCTATATTCAACGTGGACCAATGAATAAAGTAATTGTTACAGGTATCTCATCGGTAGCAGAGGCAAATCAGCTTAAAAATAGTCGTTTCCCTGGAGCATTTATTGTTCAAGGTGGAAGTATGAGTAGTGGAGGGGGACATACTCCTGAACCATCTTACTCTCCTACACCATCTTCCAATAGAGGAGGGGGCGTAACATATACTGTAAATGACCCTTATGGTACTCCTACTTCAGGTGGAGGAGGGTACTCTTCTGGTAGTGGAATTGGTGTTCAGGTTGGAGCTTTCTCTTCAAGAGCAAAAGCACAAGAGATTGCCGATATGCATCATGGTCAACACCCTGCTGTTGTTAAGAAAATTGGACGGTACTATAAAGTAATTTTAACAGGATTTAGTAGTCGTTCTGCTGCAAGAGCCTATGCAGGTAGAGTTGGTGGGTTTATTGTCTCTTATTAAAATTGCTAACTTTTAGCATCACTATTATTTATAGTGATGCCTCTTCTATATTTTAATCAGAAAAAGTTGAAGAGCATTACCTCTTCACCCAAACCCTTTTGCCATCAAAGACTACACCCATCTTTAAAATATTGCTATATCCTCTCTTTTTAACCTCTGTCTCATACTGCTTCTCTTCTATCTGTTTTAGAGCTTTATCAAGAGCTTTCTCTTT
>JALVXC010000030.1 GCA_027038275.1 Campylobacteraceae bacterium
AGTATTTAGAGCAGTATGAAAGCTAGAGAATATTTAAATTTTTGGTTTATAGTCTAAGTCAACTTCGCTATAATCTCGCCAATATAAATTATGAGATAAAAGGTAAAAATAGATGGCAATTTCAACAATCAATTCAACAGATGAGTTTAAAGCGTTAGTAGAAGAGGTAAAGGCTCAAGAGGGTTACAAGGAAGCAATGGCATTTGGTATTGCTAGAGTTGACAGAGGGCAGAAAAATGCAGACAAAGTACTTCAAGCTAACTTTGGGCTTATTAACTGGAAAGAGAACTATGGTTCATCGGCTGTTTTTGTAAAGGCACTTCAAGAGGCTGGAATAGAGGTAGATTTTTCAGATTCTGAGTTTGTAGCAACTATTAACGATGAGTTTGTTAAAAATGCAATGAACGCTTTTGCTCCTTACCTTGGTGAAGCAACAGGTGAAGCACACAAAAACGTACAAGTTATTAAAACTTTAGCTAATATAGAAGATGTGGCTAAAAACTTTAGAATAGTATTTTTATTTGAAGATGAAGCACCACAGAGTGTTGAGGCTGTTTACCTAAAACTTTACGCTCTCTCATTAGGTAAAGCAGAGCTTAGAGGTGTAAACCTTAATGGTGCATTTGGAATCCTCTCAAATGTTGCATGGGTTGGTAGAACACCTTATGAGTTAGAGTATCTAAGAGAGAATGAGATTGAGATGAAGCTTAATGGTACTTACCCAAATATAGACGCAGTAGATAAGTTCCCAAGATACTTACAACATATTATTCCTGCTGATAACACAAGAGTATTAGACTCTGCTAAAGTTAGAATGGGAGCTCAACTAGCAGGTGGAACAACAGTTATGCCAGGTGCATCATACATTAACTTCAATGCAGGAACACTAGGACCTGTAATGGTTGAGGGTAGAATCTCTAGTTCGGCGATTGTTGGTGCAGGTTCAGATGTTGGTGGAGGGGCAAGTATCTTAGGTGTACTTAGTGGAACAGATGGTAACCCAATCTCTATTGGTGAAAATACACTTCTTGGGGCAAACTCAACTTGTGGTATTCCTTTGGGTGATGCTTGTATTTTAGATGGTGGTTTGGCTATTTTTGCAGGGACAAAAGTAAAAGTTTCACCAGAGCAGTTAGAGCTTATTAAAGAGGCAAACCCAGAGGCAAATTTAGAGGACAAAACACTCTTTAGAGCCGATGAGTTCCAAGGCTTAAACGGACTTCACTTTAGACAAGACTCAACTACAGGTGAGACTATTGTAAGACGTAGTACAAGAGAAGTTAAACTTAACGAAGAGCTTCACTAGGAGTTAATGTGAATGAGTTAGATATAGAAAAACGTGTCTTTCTTTTGGCAATAGCCAAAAGAGAGGAGGGTGAGAGCCTTGATGATGTTTTAAAAATGCTTGTTGATACAGGTATGTTTGATATGAAAGAGGGAAAAAAAGTTCTACAAGAGCTGAAAGATGAGAAATATATTGTAGGTGAGAACCTCTCTATGACTGGTGTCATAGAGGCAGATGAGGCTGAGAAAGAGTTTAAACAATAACAAAACTCGTTCCCACCGTCCTCGGTGGGAATGCATATATTTTGTTATTGTTGCTTTCGTATGCATTCCCACGGAGACCGTGGGAACGAGAAGTGGGAAAATAAGGAATAAAATATGCGAATAGACAAATGGCTCTCAGCAGTCAATGTAGTAAAACGCCGAACTATCGCTTCCGATATGGTCAAGAGTGGAGTAGTCTACCTAAATGGACTACAAGCAAAAGCGAGTAAAAATGTAGCCGTTGGTGACAAGATAACTATTGAGTATCTTAAAGGTGCTAAAGAGTATGAGGTGTTGCAGATTCCTACTACTAAGACTATTCCTAAGAGCAAAAAAGATGAGTATGTAAAAGAGCTGTCATGACAACAAAAGAAAAATTTGAAAAACTATTTAACAATGAACTAAGTAGTGATGAGGCACGTCAATTTTTAATTGATTTGTATGAAAAAGGTGAAACAGCTGAGGAGATAGCCATTGCCGCATCAGTTATGCGTGAACACTCTGTTAAACTTCCTATAAGCGATGAGCTTAGAGAGAAGGCTATAGATGTGGTTGGAACAGGTGGTGACAAGAGTGGTAGTTTTAATATCTCAACTACAGTTGCTCTTCTTTTAGCCTCTATGGGTAAAACGGTAGCAAAACATGGTAACAGAAGCATTACCTCAAACTCTGGTTCTGCTGATTTATTAGAGGCATTAGGTATTAATCTAAATCTTAGCCCACAACAGCAAGTTGAGATGTTAGAGAAGACAGGGTTCTGTTTTATCTTTGCAGTTAACCATCACCCTGCTATGAAGCATATTATGCCTATTAGAAAATCTATAGAGCATAGAACTATATTTAACCTTTTAGGACCTCTTACTAACCCTGCTGGAGCTAAAAAGTACCTCTTAGGAGTCTTTCACCCTGACTATATTGAGCGAATGGCAAATGCACTACTTGAGCTAGATATTACTCGTGCTTTTGTTGTAAGCTCTAATGATGGTATGGACGAAATCTCTCTAGCTACAACTACACCTTTTGCCTATGTAGAGGGTGGAAAAATCTCAAAAGGTCTCATAAACCCTAGTGAGTATGGTTTTAAAATGGCTTCAAAAGAGGAGATTTTAGGTGGAAGTGCTGTTGAAAATGCTGTTATTACTCGTGAGATTTTTGCAGGAGTTGAAAAAGGGGCTAAGTTAGACATTGTTCTTTTAAATACAGCTTTTGCTCTATTTGCTGATGGTGGTGTTAGAGATATGAAAGAGGCTTTTGATATGGCTAGAGATGCCATTGACTCTGGCAAGGCTATAAAGCATTTGGAGTATATGGTTGAGGTCTCTAACTCATTTTAAGTCGGGATTACTTTTCCCGACTATTTAATTTTATGCTTTTCTACTCCACATAACCCTCGTAGCTAAAATATGCTCACAAGGTCCTTTATGTAACTTATTCTGCCCAAAATACCAACAGTTACAAGTTGCATCTTTTAGTTTCATATCCTCATCAATCACCAACATAGTACTATAGGTCTTAGCATTGTCTAAGACTGAACCCATAATCTGCACACTATCCTCTTGTTGATAAACCTTATCTAAAGTAACTAAATTTGCCAAGACAAAGTTAGATGCTTTGGCTTCTCGCTCATTACTAAACTGTAGCTTCTCCATTGGTAGAGGCTCACCTGACAGCTCTCTTACTCGGTAGGTATTTTTGCTCATATCGTAAAGCACTCGTCCCTGTTGGGCATAGATTCCTAAAGCAGATTCAATGATGGGTTTCTCTAAACCTAAACGTTTTGATAGACTTTGTGAACTCTCTACATAGTTTTTAGTTAGAGCATCAAAAATCTTTTTGCTTGTCATTGCGTCTACTTCGGCTCTTGGAGACATAAGGTCAAAGTTTGCAGAGGCTGACCAATCGTTAGCAGACCAACCACTTAAACCTAAAGTAAAGTTCATTTTCCCTAAGTCTGCTTCCCAAAAGCTTGGCATTCCTGAACCTAAAAGGCTTACTTTAAAGCTTTTTGCTATGGGTAAGAGTCGCTCTAAGATAAAGAGTCTTCTTCTTCCCCAAATGCGTATCTCTTGGCTACTCTTTCCCTCATAAATACTTCGTTTAAAAGTTAGCTTCTTTCCCCATGGCTCAAAGAGTACTTGCACAGGTCTGTTTGGTTCGAGTATAAACCGAAGTGAACGTGGTGATTTACGCTCTTTGTTTCTTTTGAGCATAAGCAAGATATTATACATGTCCATAGGGTGCAGGGTAAAGCTTGTTTTGTCAAGTGTCATAGCAGAGCTTATCTGTAGAAAACCACGTACCCATGAGTCAGGTAGCTCTATTTTCTCCTCTTTAAACTCATCAGCTAACTCTGTTTGCACCTCAAAACCACTTGGGTCAATCTGAAAGGTTGTCTCTTTGTACTCTCTTATCTTTTGAAACTCATCATAGAGTTTTTCAGAGTAGTCGATGTTGGTTGTACCGTAAGAGTGTTCTGAAATATCTTTAAAGGTATCGTAAGAGCATGAGAGCTTTCCGTAACTAGACTCATCTTGTGAAAAACACTCAAAAAATATCTCATCTGGGTGTACAGTAATAACAGGGTCAAGTACAAACCAAGCATCTGAATCATGTTTATAGAGGTAGTCAAAGTATTTTCTTTGAGCTTGATAGTAGGGTTTTAAAATCTTATCCTCTTCACTTTTTATGGCATCTAACTCTTTTTTTACTCTATCATACCTCTCTTGATACTGCTCTTTTTGAGCCACCAACTCTGCCAACCAAATCGACTCTTGACTCTTTAGCCACGCTTTATAGTCAGACTTGTCTTTTGGTTTAAAGCTCATATCAGAGACCACCACAGAGTGTAGAGCTGACATTGCCTCACGAAAATTTAGTGAGTCTTGTAGTTTGGCTACAAAAAAGGTAGGTTCACGGTTAAGGTCAGGAGCAAAGCTCATCTCTGTACTACTGTTACTTGAACTTACACCTGAATTTCCTTTAAATTTATAGTTAAACTCCATTATACAACCTCTCTTTTCTCTACTTCTACTATATTTAATGGTAAATCAATATCTACATAATTTTCAGCTATAAATGCCATCATCTCTACATACGCCTCTTTATCTGCCCAAACCATAGTAGCAGAGTGATGATAGGCTAAACGTGCTACCATTTTAGCTACCTCTTTGTTTTCTAAACGCTTTTTCAAAAGTAGCATGACTCTATTTTTGGCTACTCTGTTTTGATTGACAGAGTGTAGTATAGTGTTAAAGAAACGCTCCATTTTAAGTAGTTGAACATCAGACATTTGGCTTAACATTAGGTCGGTTACAAACCTTTGAATAGTTAGCGATGGGTGTTGAGAGAGCTTAGTTAGTAACACCTCTGTATTATAGTTGCCACGCTCTATCATCTCTTTAGCAAAGAGTTGTACATCTTCATAGTTTGAGTCGGCTATAACTACTATCTCGTCACTATTTAGTGTGAAATTTTTAAAGTAATCTATTGCAAAGGCTCGTGTATCTTCCCATACACTATCAAATATCATTAGAGATTTTGGCATAGCTTCTTTAACTAGCTCAATATTATTTTTGTAAGCATTGTATGCAAAAACTCTTACTATTTTGTTCGGGTTTTTAGCCATTCTTGCCCATTGGGCTACAGAAAAGTCAGTAGCTTTATAGTTTGGTAAGATAACTGAACCCAAAGCAACAGCCAATTTAGACTTAGCAATAAGCATTCGGTAGAGTTGGTTAGGCTCAATCGCACTATAAGAGGCTCTCATATTTTCAACTGTTTTAGTTACATTTATAGCTACATCATCAGATACACTCTTAAATGATTTCTCTACAATAGCTCTTAGAAGCACTGCTCCATTATCTCTGTTGGAAGATAGCTCCTCTATAATCTTTCTTGCCTCTTTATGTACCATCTTCTCTTCATGGTAGAGAAAGTTAATAAGCATTTTATGAGCTATCATTAAATATTTACTACCCAATTTTCCAAGTAGATAGATGGTGGTAGCTAACATCTCAGGGTGTTGATATTGAGCTATCTTCTCTTTTAGCTCTAAGCTAAGCTCTAACTCTGAAAAGAGTTCTTCTCGTATAATCATAGAGGCTAAAATATGTCTATCATTTAGCTCTTTCTCTTGCATTAAACTCTCTATATGTTTAGCTGTGACACCTTTAGCTAAAGCATTAAATAGCTCTATGGTACGCGATTTTATTTGATTATCAAAAGGTAGAGGCAACTCAAATAACTTCTTAACAATATCATCTACAATAACCTCTACTTTATCTAAAGTTTTTAGTAGAAGTATTAAACGGCTAAATATCTCTTTTGAACTAGAGACCATAACAGAAGTAACCAAGCCCTCTTCATATAGAATCTCTCTTTTATCTGCAATAATATCTAAAGCATACAAGGCTATCTCATCATCAAAACTCAAAAGAGATGCTTTTACAATCTCCTCTTCACCATCTTTTTCATATCTTGCTTTTAAGAGTTCAAAAAAGAATTTTCGTGGCTCATTTGCATAGAGGTTAAGCATTGGTAGTAACTGCTCTAATGAAGCTTTTTCAATAACCGATGGATTATCTTTAATTACACCAAAAGCAAAAGTTTGAACAACATCTACACTACTTTTTGCCAAAATATCTAAAGCTACCATAGCATGTCTGTCCCAAAGTTCTTTGTGCCACTCTGGGCGTACCTCATCTTTAATGCTCTTATTTGCTACCTCCCACATCTTTTTAGAAGGGGTTATCATATAGCGTTTACCTGCTCCAAATAGAATCTTCATAAAGGTCAAATGGACAATATAAGCGTCATACTGTTTCTTTTTTAATCTCCAAGTTGAATAGTCATAATACTCTATGGTAAATGGTGCAAACTCTCTGTCGTAATCATTTAGTGAAAGTAAAATCTGTTTAGAGAACGCTATGTATGCCTCTTTGTCGTCTCTTGCTAAATGCTCTAGGTAGCGTAGACTTCTCTTTTTAAAGTAGAGTCGTGAACAACCTAGACTATTTCCCTTCCAATTATTATAACACGCCATCTTTTTAGACTCTAGTTTTGTTATAAGTTTTGCTAAAATCTCATGGTCATCTCTTAGCTCTGCCATCTTATAGAGTCGTCTAAACAGAGAGAAGTTAAACTCTGTTATAGGCAACTGTTTAATAACAGAAGAGAGTGCTGTATAGCTAAACTCATCAACCAAAGCATAGATATAGAGTTTTAAATAGAGTTCATCAGCTCTTTGTAACAGAGGCATTAACTCATCTTTTACTGCTTTTTTCTCTTTTTTATACCAATCATCAATATTTTTATAACGCTCATACGTTGTAGCTATCATCTCCTCTAACAGTTTTACCTCTATTTTAAAGCTCTCTAAATTTTGGCTCTTTAGTGCAACTTTAAAAGGCATAGAGAAATTCAACTCTCTTATCTGTGCTAACTCCTGCTCCTCTTTGAGTAAAAGTAGAGCCTCTTCAACAATATAGCGTGAAGAGTCATCTAGCTTCTCTCTAAGTGATTCAAGAGTGGTGCGTAAAGAGCTATCTTTCAATCTTCCTAATGCCCAAGCCACAGAGTAGTAAAAGGCATTTGTGGTCTCAATCTCTTGTTTATAAAGCTCTAAAATGTAGGGTTTTGCTCTTTGTAACTTTAACTCTCCTGCTCTATAGATAAGCCTTGAGACAGAGTAGTTATCTACTGTACTTACTCCATCTTCTGAAGCTTGTTTAAGTCTCTGTAGTAGTAACTCTTCATATTCATCTAAAGCTAAAACTTTACGCTCCTTTTTCTCCTCTTTTTTGGTAGAGTCATAACCCTCTTTAATGAGATAACCTTTATTTATTTTAGAGACAACCAAAGAGTCAAAAAGTTTTTCAGCTCTCTCTAGTGTGACAGGAGATGAGGTTTTTGTTCCCTCTTTCAGCTTTGAGCCAAAGCGTCCATACTCAAAATTTACTAAATATTCAGATGGTGAAATCTCTATTAAATAGACATTGTAAACTTTATTGGAAGTACCTTTTTGATAGTGTAGTAGTGTTTTTTTAATTCTTTTCATAGTAACCTCTCTTATTTTCTAAACATATCTAAAATATTATTTACAAAAGAGGGACTCTCTTCTGTTTTCTCTTTAACATTAGCCAAATTCCCTAAAGGATACTTCTCTAAAAGGGCTTTAACCTGAGCCATATATTTAGCACCTTTTTTAGCATCTACCATATTAATAAAGTTAGCATACCCCCAAACAGAAGCCATAAGGTTTTCAGATTTTCCATTCCAAGTTTTACCCTCTAGTCCACTCTGTTCTATTTGGTAAAGTAAAGCTCTAAACTTTTTAAGCTCTTTAGCATTTATGGATAGTTTTTCATTTACAACCACCCCTGTCACCTCATGCCGTGAACCTTTTTTCATGACTCTAGTCTTTTTAGGGTGCAGAACAAACCCCTCCTCTTTAGTAATTTTCTCTACCCAATAGAGCATATTGTTAATCTTCTCATAGCTATCAGAAGAAAAAGTCATATCGTCAGCATAACGAGTATAGGTAAAGCCCAATGAGGTAGCAATGCCACTCATACGTTTATCTAACTTTCGACAGATAAGGTTTGTAATCATTGGACTTGCAGGTGACCCTTGTGGTAAGTAGCGTCTTCCTGTATAGAGAAAAAGTCTCTCACCATCTAAAACAACCTCTTTTTGCTCTGCCTCTGTTGTTAACATAGCAAATATAGTTGCAAGTTCTGCCGAGTAGCCCAAAGATTTAAAAAGCCCTTTAACACGACCATAAGAGAGCGTAGGAAAAAAGTTTTCTAAATCACAATTAATCACTACAGCTTTTCCAATATGAGGCTTAGCGTTACTTACAATACTTCTCTTTGCCACAAATCCATGAGCTTTATCGCTTACAGCCACTCTGTTAAGAATATTTTCCAAAATCCAATATTGCAGACGTTTTAAGTAGGGTTTAGGAGCTGAAATTTCACGAAAACCACCACTCTTTTTTGCCATCTGAAAATGGACATAGTTTGTTTGGGTAGAGAGCTTTTGAGTATAGGTCAAAAATCGAAGCTCTTTAAGAGTTACTCCCATTTTAGAGGCTAAATCTTTTGCATCTTTAATTAAAAAGAGATTGTTTGCAGTGAGTAGCTCTTGATTGCTCTCTTGTTCCTTTAAATCGCCTATAAAAGAGTGACCTAGAAAACCTATCTCTTTCTCTTTTTTCTCTTTTCGTTTGGCTAACTTCTCTTGCTCTTGTTTTTCTCGTTTGGCTTTGGTCTCTTCACGCCTAGCTAGAGCATCTGCCATACGCTGTTTGTGTATCTCTTTAATCACCGATTCGGGGTTTCTAATCTTTCGAGAGAGTCCATTTAGTTCAGTCTGTAGAGCTGTCTTCTTTTCAATAAGCTCTTGTGCTACCTTTGGTTTAGAGCTGTCCCAAAAGCCAAGGCGTTTCATCTCACTTAATATGTAGCTATCTTTGGAGGTCTTTTTTATTTCGTCGTAGAGTTCTTGACGTGTCATATATATATTCCTAATTTTTAAAAGTGTTTGATTTTTATGAAGTATTTGGAGAGTTAAAAAGTATAAGAGTCTTCGTTCGTTCAAATATTAGCCTATTCAACTCGACACAAATAGCACTACTATATGCACTATTTGTTTTTACAAAACCACTACGAAATATGCATATAGTAGTGCTATTTGTAATAGTAAAGAATAGGTTAATAAAGCTTTGTTAGACTCTATACAAACATAGCGATACACTATGCACATTGCAAGGTTCTCTTATACTTTCTGGACGGATTATAGTACTTTTTGTATTAATTTAAACTTAATTTTAAAATTTAATATAGCTATTTTCTTAGAATTTTGGCTAAGGTAAATTATACTAAAATACAAAATTTAAAAAAATGGTCAAAAGTTATGAAAAAAATTACAGCCTCACTAGATGAGATAGATAGTGTTGTAAACTATCTAAACGAGCTTCTACCAACCTCTGCCATTGTCTTTCTAACAGGAGATTTAGCATCAGGAAAAACCACCTTAACAAAAGCTATAGCAAAGGCAAAAGGGATTGAGAGTGAAGTGACCTCTCCTACCTTTTCATTGCAACAGTGTTACGACGAAAACCTATTTCACTATGACCTCTACCGAATAGAAAACGATGAATTTATGGAGCTAGGACTTTTTGAAGAGTTTGACAAAGAGGGGTGGCACATGGTAGAATGGGGCGATGAATCTCTTAAGAGCTTTTTACTAGGTGCAGGTTATGATGTCTTTACTGTAACCATTGAGCCTTTTGAAGAGAAAAGAATATATAGGATAGAAAAAAACTGATGCATACTCTACATACACTCGAAGCTAAACACCTCTCTAAGACTATTAAAAAGACAACTATTGTTCATGATGTCTCTGTAAAAGTCTCCTCTCGTGAGATTGTTGGATTGCTAGGACCAAATGGGGCAGGAAAGACAACCTCTTTCTATATGATATGTGGACTAACTGATGCCACCTCTGGTTCTGTATTTATAGATAGTGATGAGGTAACTAAAATGCCTTTAAGTACTCGTGCAAGACTTGGAATTGGGTATCTACCACAAGAGGCGAGTGTATTTAAAGATTTAACTGTTGAAGATAATCTCTTAATGGCTGCCGAGGCGATGAAGCTTGACTCTAAAGTAGCCTCTGAACGTATAGAGAATCTTTTGAACCTATTTAATATTGAACCTATTCGTAAACGCTATGGTATTCAACTCTCAGGTGGAGAGAGACGACGCGTTGAGATAGCTCGTGCCTTGGTAGCTGAACCAAAGTTTCTACTTCTTGATGAACCATTTGCAGGGGTTGACCCTATAGCTGTTGAAGATATTCAAGGAATTATTAGAGAGCTTATTAAGTTAAATATGGGTGTACTTATTACCGACCATAATGTTCGTGAGACTTTGGGTATTTGTGACCGTGCTTATGTTATGCGTTCAGGTGAGATGTTAGCAAGTGGAACAAGTGAAGAGATTAAAAATGACCCAAATGTTATTAAGTACTATTTAGGAGAGAACTTTCACTTTTAGTATGTCACTAAAATACTCAAACTATCTCTTATGTTTCTATCTTTTACAATTAACCTTTAATTATCGTAACCATAACGAAAAACTAAGCCTTTCTAAGCTATAATCCACCAAATTATTTTGTAACACAGGATGGATAAATGGAAGGTGTATGGACTTTTTTAGGTGCTTTTACGGGGCACGGAACAGCTATGGTTGTAGCACACTTAATCTTAGTAGCAGGACTTATTTTACTACTTGCTAAATATGCAACATCAACTCTAAGAGCAGTACCAACAGGAGCTCAAAACTTTATGGAGGCTTTTATAGAGGGTACAATAGCTATGGGTAAAGATACTATTGGTGAAGAGAAAGCTAGACAATACTTACCACTTGTTTTAACTGTTGGACTTTTTGTATTAATCTCAAATGTTATTGGTATTATCCCTGGTTTTGAGTCTCCAACTTCAAACATTAATATTACTTTACCATTAGCACTTGTAGTATTTATCTACTACAATTACGAGGGTATTAGAGTAAATGGTGTCAAGAAATACTTTGCACACTTTATGGGACCAGTACCTCTACTTGCTCCTTTGATGTTCCCTATTGAGATTGTCTCTCATATTTCAAGAATTATCTCACTTAGTTTCCGTCTCTTTGGTAACATTAAAGGTGATGACCTCTTCTTGTGGGTACTTTTAATGTTAGTTCCATACTTTGCTCCACTACCAGCATATCTGTTACTTACATTCTCTGCACTGTTACAAACATTCGTGTTTATGATTCTTATCTACGTGTACCTTGCAGGTGCAGTAGCAATGGAAGAAGACCACTAGGTCTTCTTTTGGACAAAAGGTTTAGACGTTGAAACCCTCATCTCCTCTTTTGTCTCTTCTTATAAATTTTCTACTGGGTGCTTCTTGGGCTTTTGCCTTTATGGGTGCTGTTATTTTCTTCTACTTATTTTTACATATTGGTATTTTATACTCTATTTTGGGTTCATTTCTAGGGGCTATTCCAGGTCTTTTTTTAGTACTTTTGATTGAGTATTTTATTATGCGTCAAGAGAAGTTTGATGAGCTAAAAAAACAGACTAAATTACTTGAAAAATTAGTAGAACAAAAAGAGTTATGATAGCCTATGCTATTACTAACCCTACCACTTTAAACTTTGACTCTTTAAGTTCTAATTTACAACGTTTTGCTCAAAAGGCAGATATGATTGTATATCGTGATAAGTCAACTACAGAGTATCAAAAAAATGCTTCTCTATTTATTGCAGAAGCTAAAAAACATAACTTCTCTAAAATATTACTGCATAGCGATTATGAGTTAGCTCATAAATTAGAAGCAGATGGTGTTCACTTGAGCTCTTTGCAGTTTTCAGATATTAAAAAGGCAAAAGATTTAGGACTCTTTGTAGTTATAAGTACTCATAGTTTAAAAGAGGCATTAGAGGCTCAAAAGTTAGAGGCAGACTTGGTAACTTTTAGTCCTATTTTTAATACACCAAATAAGGGTGAGCCTAAAGGGATAGGGGAGCTTAAAGAAGTTATCTCTAAACTCTCTATAGGAGTTATTGCTTTAGGTGGAATTGTGGGTAGTGAGCAGATAGAGGCTTGTCAAAAGAGTGGAGCTTTTGGATTTGCTTCTATTCGATATTTTAGATAACTACTTAGTCTTTAAAAATCTGTTTCATATAGTTAAACTTCATCTCTCTTTCATTATTTATTGACCTAATTG
The DNA here is from genome assembly GCA_027038275.1 of Campylobacteraceae bacterium. Taxonomy (GTDB): domain Bacteria; phylum Campylobacterota; class Campylobacteria; order Campylobacterales; family Sulfurovaceae; genus UBA1140. The sequence goes on from JALVXC010000030.1 coordinate 12,329, forward strand.
TCTGCTCTAAAACACTTCTTATCTTCTCTTTAACTTGAGTTGTATTGAGTGTTTTATCCTTTATAAAGATTGTAAAGCTATAGTATTTATTTGCTTTTTTAAATGCACCCACTAGCCAATGTATACCATTTTTATGGCTCTCTTGTGCAAAAACAAACTTTACACTAATGTAGTTTCTTAACCACTGTAGAGAGCCATAACTCTTATAGATAGGAGTTTTAAAAATTGTCTGCAACTCTACACGTTTCTCTTTTGTAAAAAAGTTTTTAAATCTAGGAGAGACCTGTTCAGGAGAATCAAAAGAGAAGAGTTTAGATTTTGGGTCAACTACACTATTGTTAATGTCATGGTATACCAATGACTTAACAAGCTTTAAACCATAAAATATAGGCTGTGGATTGTAAAGAAGTTGAGTAATTTTATGTAGAGATACTTGTATATCTAGTGGTGTCATCTCTAATTTTCCAGCTCCTAAATCAACCCTTGGTTCATTGTTTTCTAAAGAGATTAAATCTAAATTTTTATAGAGAGCTTCAATCTTGTTTATATATATTGGTTTATAGTATATGTTATCGCCTCTTCTGTCTTGTTCTCTATACTTTATAAAGCCATCATAAGTAGGAAGCATCTTTGTTGATGCAAAAACTCTTCTTGCATCAACCCATGAGTTGGAGTTGCACTTTTTAAAACCACTCTCATTTGGTATCTCTGATGGAGCTTTTTTATTACAATATTTGGTATAGTATTTGTCACCTCTATCAACAAAAAGAAGCGTAGAGAAAATTTTACCAAGATTGCCAATTTGTGATGGGCGTTGATGAAGGGTATTTTTTTGATATAGACGAATCATTTTTCCATCTTCATTTACCACAGAGACCCAAATATTTGACAGATTTAAAGCATCAAGCCTCTCTTGCATATAGTGATTAAAATAGAAGATATTATTGAGTTCAAAGTTAATAGCTATTTTTGTAATAAGTCTACTTCTAGGAGATATATTATAAATTTTAAATAGTTTATCTAACTCTTGAGCTAGTACTCCTTTAGAACTTTGTAATAGTGCATCACTTCGAGTAGGAAGAGAACTAAAAAGCTCTTGGTTTTTTGAAGTTATCTCTCCTACAACCTCCATAAGAGAGTCAGGGAAATAGGGGAGTTTTGGAAAGTGTAGCTTTTTTATATCGGAGACGATTCTATAGTGGTCTTTAATGATTTCAGAGTTATTGACAAGCTCTATGGCATCTCTTTTAATACTCTGCCATGCTCTTTGTTGCTCTTTTAATGATTGGTTTAGATGAAAGGGTTTTGCATATAGTGCAACTAAAATTGCCTCTTGGGCATTAGAGAGCTCATCTAGTGGTTTTCCAAAAAAAATCTCTGCACAATCTTTAAGACCATATCCCTTACCATCAACAACAAAAAATGCCTTTTCTAAAAGTAGCCACGATTTAAAATTTGCTCCATTGTTTGCTTTTAGTTTATGGAAAAATGTTTTTGCTAACTTTAGACGAGCAATGTTATTGCTAGGTTTCTCAAAAGGGTGTTTTCTTAGAAATATATTAATAAGTTGTTGTGTTAATGTTAGTTTTGGTTTTAACTCTAAATTATGCTCTGTAATCATATGATGTACTAAACGGCTACTCTCACTCAATGGAGCAGAGATATCTATGCCATTATAGTATGTAATGTTTTCAAAAAGGGCATTGTAGAGTGAAGTTGCATTACTTTCAAAGTCTAATTTGGGGTCATACTTCTCTTTAAGTAGTGACCAAAAGAGTAAAGGGGTTTTTTCTATAAATAGAGAAGGGTTGGTAATGGCACTTTGAGGATACGCCATTGTTCCTGTAAATCTATCTTTTGAGTCACGAATCTCAATAGCTGTATCGTAATAAAATTTAGGAAAAATCTTCTCATTAAAGAGTTCATCATTGGGTTTTCCATTAATAAAAGAGAGGTAAGTACCAAAGAGAATAAACATAATAATAAGAGGTATAAAAATAAGTTTTTTACTTATTATCTCTTTCATAAAATCAAAACCCTTGATTATATCTGAAACAATAATAACCGAGTGAATCATAACAATATCTAAGAGTGTAGAGAAGCTCTTTTTTAGACTCTTCATGTCATATTTTCTAATAAAAATATTCCATTTTACCTCATGTAACATTGCTATTAGTTTGAGCTTAATACTCCAAAATAACTCAGTCATTGTTGCGTAACTCGTCTATGTGGGCTAAAAGGGTATTGTATTTTTGTTTATCGAGCTTATAGACACTAAATGTAGAGTCTTTAAAGTGTTTTAGTTTACTTTGATGTAAAAATAGTAAGTCATCATAGTGAGCATTGTTTCCTACAAGTTCAATCATCTTATCTATTTTAAAACGGGTTAAAATCTCATCTATTTTATGATTTTTTAGTTGATTAGGAATAATAAGATAGTAAGAGAAATGGCTCTCAAAAACAAAAGGTTTGAGTATACGTCGTATATCATAACGAATATAGTGTTCAATATCTTCTTGAGTAAAAAATTTAGCACGATAAGGCTCTTTAGCTAAAATAGTAAAAAAGAAGATAAAGAAGTCTACCAAAAATCCAAGCCCAATGGCTTTAATATCGCTCTGTGTTACATCTGTTGGGCTAGAGACTTTATCTATTGGCACAACATGTGTATCGGTAAAAGGGATAATAGCTAAGAGTACATTGATGGTTCTCTCAATAAGTTGTTGTTGGTTGTTGGCATCAAAAAAACTTACCTTTTTTAACATTTTTAATGCATTTAGATTTTCATTAATGGTATTTATTTTTAGACTAATTTGACTATCTGGACAGCTAATAATTCTACCTAAAGACTCCATCTTCATCCGTGCTGAACCACTATGACTAGCTAAGACTTTGGGAAGAAGTGTAATCTCTCCTCCTCTAAAAACTCTATTTATTTGGGCTATTCGTCTATTTACATCTTCTTCAAGTTTGTTAACATCATCTTTTTTAGGATTAAAATTGACAAGCATTTTCTTTATAACAGTTATTTCACTCTTAACTTTTTTTCTTAACTCATCTAAAGCACTTAAGTGACTCTGAAATAGTTCACTTTCAGCTTTTCGTAATGCACTTCTAGGTCCTGGGGTTGGAATCTTTGTCTCATCACAGGTTCCTCCCTGAGTACTCTCTTCGATAGATTTACTCATGGAGTAGTCACTCAACTTTTTTAAAGAGAGATATACAGAGTCAAAGCTACTTTGGGCATCTTCTAATGAGTTTTTTATTCTGTCTAGTTGCAGTGTTACATTTCTATGAGAAAACTCAGAAGCTGAAAATATTTTATAGTAAAAGTTAAAACTAAAAAGAACACTAATAAAGAGCGAGAGTAGATATGTTACTAAAAGTAGAGAAGCTCTTAAGATGTGCCTAGAGAAAAACTCTTGTAGATAGAGTTGAGAGATGGAGTAGACAAGTGCTAGTTGGATTACAGCCACTACAGCAAAAAAGAGTATTTTTGTTAGCAACATACCATCAGAGACTAAGGAGATAAACCCATAATAGGAGGTACTAAAAGAGATTAAAGATAGAAGAAATACAGCCTGATAGGTAATATGTTGCTTAAAAAAGTTTAAAATTTTATTTATGCTCATACTGAACAATTGATAAAAAGATGGATTTTCTAATGTTTTAGATGCTTTTTTATACATTTATCAACTTACACTATTTTTTTTAATTTTTTCATGTTGACATAATAGTCTTTTAAAGGTTTATTTTTACTTATATTTTGTACTAAGAAATACTTTTTAAGAGCATAACTACTTAACAGTAAAAATATCTAATAATTTTACTCAACAAAAACAAAATAGGCACAAACATCAAAGTACTAACTAAAATAAGCCCCGTTACCTCTTGAGGTTTACAGTTATAAAGCGAAGCAAGGTTTATGTTGGCAACAGCTAGTGGAGTCATCATCTCCATAAATATAACTCCTTGTACTAAAGTTGGTAGATTGCTAAAGCTAAGTATAAAAGCTGAAGCTAAAGGAATAATTATAAACTTTTGAGATAGAACCGTTATGTAGAGACTCTTTTTAATAGCTTTTAGTTGTATGCCATAGAGAAATGTTCCAAGCAAAAAGAGTTGTAAAACAATTCCTGCATAAGCACCCATTTTAAAGAACTCTTTGATTTGTGGGGCAAGTTCAATATGATTGACATTTATTAATATGGCAACAACAGAAGCAGGTATAATAGGGATTTTAACAATATTAAAGAGAGACTTTTTAATAGAGAATGAACCACGAGAGTAGATGTAAACTCCTAAAACATAAACTACAAAAACATTAGCAATATTAATTAATGTAGCATATATAA
>JALVXC010000031.1 GCA_027038275.1 Campylobacteraceae bacterium
TTTTCTTCAAGATTAAACTTCATAACAGCTTCATCTTCTAATGAAAATTTAATACCATAATTAATAGTATCGGCAACACTCTCATTACTCTCTGTATTATTATCATCTGTTGAATTATTTTCAGTTATGACTGGAGTTGGAGATGGAGCTTCTGTAGTTTTATTTTCATCAGGTGTTATCTCTTGAATATCTGAATCAAATATAATACTATTTGTTTTACCATCTAAAGTTAACAGTGTCGACCCCTCTAAAACATATGAGGTTGGAGTACATGACTCTTTAAAGATTATATCAGCATGAATACCCTTCTCTCTTTCTGTATCATTCAACTCAATACTACTAGGGTTAAAAATTACTTGTTTTACCTTACAAGGAGTTACATTTATAGCTAGTTCACTCAATTCAACTTCAACATCTTGACCATAGTTATTCTGAACTAAAAAATCTATGCTCATAGCATCCTTTAATTCATTAATTCCACTCTTTTGTGTCTCAATAGTCAAATCTGAAGATTTACTAACACTACTACCACTTCCTCCACAACCAAATAAAGCAAATACTAAAAATAGAAGAGTACTTATTTTTAAAAAAAATCTCATAATTTACTCTCTTCTCTAATATATATAGTTAACGCCAAATGTTACAGCATCAAAACTATCTAAATCAGCTAAATCAGCAAAAGAGTATCTATAACCTAAATCAAAATCTACCTCATTTAGAACATTCCAAGCAACTCCCAATCCACCACCATAGAACATACCATTTTCACTCGGATTATCTGATTTATGTTGCATATACCCTATATGACCACTTAAATATGGTTTAAAAACGATATCATCCTTTTTATAAAGAGATTGCCATACAAATTTATCAAATGACAACATTACTCTTTGTGTTTTATGACCTTTATAGTTTGACATATTAGCAGTAATAAATGTTCTCCAATCTTTATTTTGAGCACCTAATCTAACCCCAAAATCAACACCATTAACACTCTCGTCTAACCCTATTGCATCTTTAGCCTTTGAACCAGCATATCCAACTTCTATTCCTAATAATCGCTCAGAAGAAAAAGAATCTTTTGCCTCTGATAAAGTCAATATAAGTAAAGAAGATAATAATATTTTATTTAACATAAATTTATCCTTTTAATATAAAAATATAAAATCATCATAATAATATCCTATGTTCAATTAAGTTATTATGAAAATATTTATTTTTTATATTAAAAATACTTTTTAAATTTATTTTAAAACAATAATCTCCATAAGCTCTTCTCCTTCTCTAATAATCCTAATCTTATCACTATTAATAACTAGCTCTTTTTCATAATTAACTACAATAGGTGTAATAGTAGGCTTTCCTTTAGACTCAATAAAGGCTAAATCAGCTGATATGATTGGTTTACCAACTGAAACTTTATCTCCCTCTTTAGCAAGAGCTTTAAACCCCTCTCCATTAAGTTCAACTGTATCAAGCCCAATATGTACCATTATCTCTAAACCATTACTTGTTTTAATAGAGAAAGCATGATTGGTTGAAAATATTTTAGTAATAACCCCTGAAACAGGTGCTACAAAAGTATTTGAGTGAGGAGTAATAGCAATACCATCTCCTGCTAACTTAGTTGAAAAGACTTCATCAGGAACATCTTCTAACTCTACAATATCTCCATCTACAGGAGAAAATACTATCTGTTTTTTTGATTTAAATAATCCAAACATTTTACTTCCTTATCTTTGAGATTTTAACCATGAATTTAACAAAACAATTTGCTCTTGTGTTCTAATACTGCTTGTTCCACCCTCTGACTGACGTGCATTCATAGAAGCTCTATTATCTAAAAGCTCTACTACACCTTTTGTAATTCTCTCATCTATACTCTTCAGGTCATCAAAGCTTAACTCAGAGATATCTAAACCTTTCTCCTCAGCCATATTAACAACATTTCCTGTAATATGATACGCATCACGAAATGGAATTCCTGCCTCTTTTACCAAGTAATCAGCAAGGTCTGTAGCAGAGAGATGACCTATCATACATGCTCTGTTCATCTCTTCTACATTAACGCTCATCTCGTCTATCATCTCATTTAGTACTTCAAGTGAAAGTAGTGCAGTTTTTACAGAGTCAAAAACACCCTCTTTGTCCTCTTGCATATCTTTATTATAGGCAAGTGGTAAGCCTTTCATAACAGTTAAGAGTGCTACTAAATTTCCATTAACACGCCCTGTCTTTCCACGTAGAAGCTCAGGAATATCTGGATTTTTCTTCTGTGGCATAATTGAGCTACCTGTTGCGTGTTTATCTGAGAGTTGTACAAACCTAAACTCAGAAGCAGACCATAAAATAAGCTCTTCACTTAGACGACTTATATGCATCATCATGGTTGAGATATTAAAGAGAATCTCTAATGCAAAATCTCGGTCACTTACAGTATCAAGGCAGTTTAGTGTTGGAGCTTTAAAACCAAGTCTCTCTGCTGTTGTTTTACGATTAATAGGGTGAGGTGTTCCTGCTAACGCTGCACAACCAATTGGTGAATAATTGTTTCGCTCATAAGAACTCATGAAACGCTCATAGTCACGCTTAAACATTGATGCATAAGCCATTAGGTGGTAGGCAAAGTTAATAGGTTGAGCATGTTGCAGATGGGTCATTCCAGGAAGTAGAGTCTCACTATTTTCACTAGCAACTCTTAAAAGTGTTTCTATATTTTGCAAAAGTAGATTGGCTATCTTTTTTGTATTTTTTTGAACATAGAGTCTAAAGTCTAATGCCACTTGGTCATTACGACTTCTTGCTGTATGTAGACGTTTACCTGCGTCTCCAATTTTTTGGGTAAGTCTACCCTCTATTGCCATGTGTATATCTTCATCATCTCCATCAAGCAAGAACTCACCTGATTCTATCTCTTCATAAATTTCCACTAAACCCTTTTCTATTTGAGCGTAGTCCTCTTTAGAGATAATCCCTTGCTCGGCTAACATGTAAGCATGAGCTCGTGAGCCTTCTATATCTTCTCTATATAGCAGTTTATCAAAAGGTAATGAATTGTTTAGCTCTTGTAATAATTTAGAACTTGTTTCTGTTATTCTCGCTGATGCAATCTTCTTTTGTGACACAATAAATCCTATTATAAAAAGTTACGTATTGTATCGTATTTATAGTATAATTTTGAAAAAAGATATAAAAAATGAATAACAATATTAAACTAGAAGCCTCTTGGCTCAAACATTTAGAAGATGAATTTTCAAAACCATATATGCAAAATCTTAAAGAGTTTTTACAAAAAGAGAAAGCAGAAGGAAAAACCATACTTCCAAAAGGCTCTCTTTGGTTCAATGCTCTTAACTCTACACCATTAGAAAAAGTAAAAGTAGTAATCTTAGGACAAGACCCCTACCCTACTATTGGTCATGCTCATGGTCTATGTTTTTCAGCCATGCCAGAGGTAAAACCTCTTCCAAAATCACTTATAAACATCTACAAAGAGTTGCAAAATGACTTAGGTATTGACAACTTTCATACTCCATATCTTCAACCATGGGCTAAACAAGGTGTGCTTCTACTAAATGCTGTTTTAACTGTTGAAGCAGGAAAATCAAATAGTCATCAAGGTAGAGGTTGGGAGCAGTTTACTGACAAAATTATTGAAATAGTAAATAAAGAGTGTGACAATGTTGTATTTATATTGTGGGGAAGTTATGCACAGAAAAAAGGTGTTTCTATAGACACTACAAAACACATGATAATTAAGAGTCCTCACCCTTCACCACTCTCTGCATATAGAGGTTTTTTTGGTAGTAGACCTTTTTCACGGACTAATAGTTTTCTTATTTCAAAAGGTAAAGATGCTATAAATTGGAAATTATAATATTGCTAATTTAAAAATAATAAAAATAAAAAGGGAAAAAAAGGAAATAAGAATATCAAAGAGGCAGCGACCTACATTCCCAATCCAGACAGGATAAGTATTATCGGCGATGGGAGGCTTGACTGCTAGGTTCGGAATGGAGCTAGGTATAACCCTCCCTCTAAGCCCACCTCTAAGAAAAGTAAAAACGGGGTTTTTACTTTTTAGTGAAGAGTGAAGAG
>JALVXC010000032.1 GCA_027038275.1 Campylobacteraceae bacterium
ACACACACATTGCGAAGATACTCGACACCTACAAGGGCAGAAAAGAGATAGAGAAGTACTCTCATATTGCCACACTTGAAGAGATAGAGGAGAATGACTATAACCTAAATATTCCAAGATATGTTGACACTTTTGAAGAGGAAGAGCCTGTTGATATAGAGGCTACAAAGGCAAATATTGCAAATATAGAAGCAGAGCTTGTAGAGGTTAAAAAGCAGATGCAAGGGTATCTTGAGGAGTTGGGGTTATGAGTGATAAAGAGCATAAAAAAATTATAGAAGAGTATAGTAATACTTGGACTACATTAGAAAAACATGATAAAGCAGAAGTTCAGATAAATGATTTTGGTGCATTTGTAAGAGAGATAAAATCAAAAATTCTCTCTCATCAATATAATGCTCTTAAAATTGTTAACAAAGAGCTTATTGATTTATATTGGGAAATAGGTAAAAGTATTGTTTCTAAACAGGAGGCTTTTGGGTGGGGTAAATCTGTAGTAAAAAGTCTTTCTACAGAGTTACAGTTAGAGTTTGTTGGTATTAAGGGGTTTAGTGTTCAAAATCTTTGGAATATGCGACAGTTTTATTTACAATATCGAGAAAATGAAAAACTCCAACCATTGGTTAGAGAAATTAGTTGGACTAAAAATGTTGTTATTTTTCAAAAATGTAAAGAGGATATTGAGCGAGAGTTTTACATAAGAATGACAGCTAAATATGGTTGGACAAAAAGTGTTTTGATACATCAGATTGAGGGTAAATCTTATGAACTCTTTTTGCTCAATCAAACCAATTTTGACAAGACATTAGAAGAGAAGTATGGACATCAAGCAAAATTAGCAGTTAAAGATGAATATAGTTTCTCTTTTTTAGAGTTTCAAGGTAAGTATAGTGAGCATGAGTTAGAGATAGGATTGATTAATAAAATAAGAAATTTTTTAACCCAAATGGGAGCAGACTATTGTTTTATTGGCAATCAATATAGATTAGAAGTTGATGGTGATGAATATTTTATTGACCTGCTTTTATATCATAGACGGCTTAAGTCACTTATTGCTATTGAGCTTAAGATTGGTAAGTTCAAACCTGAATATGCTGGGAAGATGAACTTTTATCTTTCTGTGTTAAATGATACAGTTAAATTAGCTGATGAAAATCCATCTATAGGTATTATTATCTGTAAAGAGAAGAGTAGAACAACAGTAGAGTATGCACTTAAAGATAGCCAACAACCCATAGGCGTTTCAACCTATACGTTAACAGATAGCCTTCCACAAAATTTAAAAGATTTGTTACCTTCCTCCGAAGAGATAACAGCTAGATTAGAAGAGATAAATAGTGAGGTTAAAGATGATGAGTAGCCAAGAAGTTCCACAAGGGTATAAACAGACTAAGGTTGGGGTTGTTCCTGTGGAGTGGGAGGTTGTAACATTTAATGATTTACGTGATACTAATGTTAGTCATTCTATTACTGGAGGACCATTTGGTTCTGATTTAAAAAGTGAACATTATACTAAAACAGGTGTACGTATTATTCAACTTCAAAATATAGGTGATGGTTCATTTATAAATAAAGATTTTATTTATACAAGTGAAGAAAAAGCAATGGAATTAAAAAGTTGTCTCATTTATCCAAATAATATTATTTTGGCAAAAATGGCAGAACCAGTTGCTAGAGCTTGTATTGTTCCTAGTTTTGAGAATAAATTTTTAATGGGTTCTGATGGGATTCGATTACATATAGATAAAAATAAATATGATAATAAATTTATTTTAGAATCAATTAACTATAAGCAATTTCGACAAATTGCAATAGCAAGAAGTACAGGAAGTACAAGACAAAGAATTGGATTAAATGATTTAAAAACAATACCCATTGCAATACCACCCCTAAAAGAACAACAAAAAATAGCCCAAATCCTCACTACTTGGGACAGAGCCATTGAAAAACTTGAAGCACTTATTAAAGAGAAAGAGAGACTTAAAAAAGGGTTGATGCAGAGGCTTTTGAGTGGAGAGGTTCGGTTTGAGGGGTTTGATGAGGAGTGGGAAGAGGTAAAATTGGGGGATATTGCATCAAGAATAACTACTAAAAATACTGATAGTTCAGTAGATATGATTTTTTCAAATTCTGCAGTGAATGGGATTGTAGTACAAAATGAATTTTTTGATAAAGATATAGCAAATAGAGATAATTTAACAGGCTACTATATTGTACAAAGCAGTGACTTTGTCTATAATCCTCGTATATCCAAGTCCGCCCCTTGTGGACCAATTCATCGCAATAAGCATGAGTATAGTGGCATTGTATCACCATTATATACCATATTTCGTATCAATAATGATGAAATCATAGACTATTTTGAATACTTTTTTAAGAGTACTTATTGGTTTAGATATATGAAAGCTATTGCAAACTATGGTGCTAGACATGATAGAATGAATATTACAAATAATGACTTTATGAAAATGCCAATCCCCTATCCATCAAAACAAGAACAACAAAAAATAGCTCAAGTCCTAACTACAGCAGATAAAGAGATAGAGCTACTTACAAAAGAGCTTGAAGAACTTAAAGAGCAGAAACGTGGGTTGATGCAAAAACTATTAACAGGAGAAGTGAGGGTGAAACATGATTGAATCAAACAAAATAGAGTTCAAATCAAAACTTACTGATGAGCTAGAAAAAGAAGTAGTGGCTTTTTTAAATAGTGATGGTGGTGTTATCTATATTGGAAGAGATGAGACAAAAGTGTATAGATTAAATGACATAGACGCTCTACAACTAAAAATAAAAGATAGACTAAAAAATAGTATTTCCCCCTCTACTCTTGGGCTTTTTGATGTTGTGCTAGATGATTTTGAAGGAGAAAAGATTATTAAAATCATTTTGGCAAAAGGAAGTGAAAAACCATACTACATTAAAAAAAGAGGAATGAGCGAAAAGGGTTGTTTTGTCCGTATAGGCAGTGCAAGTGAACCTATGAACAACAGTATGATAGAGGAGCTTTTTTCAAAAAGAGTTCGTACAACCCTTAGTAAGATAGCCTCTCCAAGACAAGATTTGACATTTGAACAACTCCATATCTATTATAATGCTAAACATCTACATCTAAATGATAAATTTGCTAACAATCTTGAACTTTTAACCGATGATGGTAGATATAATTATGTAGCTTATCTTTTGTCTGACAGTAATGGAATATCTATTAAAGTTGCAAAATATAAAGGCATAGACAGAGTTGAGCTAATTGAAAATAATGAGTATGGATATACCTCTTTGATAAAAGCAACAAAATCGGTACTTGATAAGCTAGAAGTAGAAAATACAACTTTTGCAAAGATAACATCAAAAGAGAGAATAGAGACACATCTATGGAGTCCATTAGCCATTAGAGAGGCTGTTATAAATGCTATTATTCATAACGATTATACCAATGAAATTCCCCCTAAGTTTGAAATTTTTGATGATAGAATAGAGATTACATCGGCTGGTTCTTTGCCTTTTGGTATAAGCAAGGAGGAGTTCTTTAGTGGTATGTCAAATCCTAGAAACCGTGAAATTATGAGAGTTTTTAAAGATTTGGAGATGGTAGAACATTTGGGTTCAGGTGTTCCACGCATATTGAGAGTGTATGGTAAAGAGAGCTTTGTTTTTATGCAAAATTTTATTCGTATGGTTTTTGTAAAGGGTGGTCAAATAGGTGGTCAAATAGGTGGTCAAATAGGTGGTCAAATAGGTGGTCAAATAGGTGGCTCAATCTATTTAACAGATAGACAAAAAGATATTATAGATTTAATAAAGCAAAATCCAAGAGTTAGCAGAAAAGAGATAGCAGATAAACTAGATATTAACCAATCAGCTATAATAAAACATATAAATGCACTTAAACAAAAAGGTGCAATAGAGCGAATAGGTGGTACTAGAGGATATTGGGAGATAAAAACATGACACCAAACACAAGCGAAACACAAATCCAAAACAACACAATAGAGCTACTTAAAAATATGGGCTACATTTACATCTCTCCTAAAGAGATGCCAAAGCATAGAGGTAGCACAAGGCAGGTGGTAC
>JALVXC010000033.1 GCA_027038275.1 Campylobacteraceae bacterium
GCATTAGATGGTTATGATAGTGAAGATGTTAAAGGGTTGCTTACTGATAGATTAGAAAAAGCGAAACAGAGACTTGAAGAGACAAGAGAGAGTATAAAAGCACTCTGTGAACCAGTTGAACCACCTCAAAAAAGTATTAATTATATTCACTATTTTTGTTCCAAAGATACAAATGATAAAGATGAGTTAAAAAACAATGAGCCAAAAAGAGTAGCATTATATAAAAGTACAGCTTCACTCATAAGGGCTTATGCAAATTTAGCAAATGATATAATTGAAGCAGGATATAGCGAAAAAGAAGCTAAAGAGATAAAACAAGAGGTGATATTTTACGATAAATTGAGAAAAGAGATTAAACTAGCTAGTGGTGATTATATAGATATGAAGATGCTAGAACCTGCAATGCGACATCTTATTGACCAATATATAAGAGCCCAAGAGAGTGAAGTTTTAACAGATTTTGATGAGATGGGACTTATTCAGCTTATTGTAGAACAAGGTGTAGATAGTGTTACTACAAAATTGCCAAAAGGTATTAAAGATGATAAAAATGCAGTAGCAGAGACAATAGAAAATAATATTCGTAAACTTATTATAGATGAAAAACCTATTAACCCAAAATATTATGAGAAGATGTCTGAACTACTTGATAAACTTATTAAAGAGCGAAAAGAGATGGCAATAGAATATAAAGAGTATCTAGAAAAGATAAAAGTGTTAGCAGATATGATTGTTAAACCAGATACTAAAACCTTATACCCATCTTCTATAAATACCAAAGCAAAACAAGCTTTATATGATAATTTAAATCAAGATGAGGAGTTAGCAAATAAAATTGATGAAGTGATAAAAATAACCAAAGAAGATGGCACATGGGGCAATATGATGAAAGAGAGAAAATTGCGAATTGCCATTAAAAAAATATTGGATAAGCAAGTAGAAAAGTTAGATGATATAATGGAGCTTATAAAGAATCAAGATGAATACAGTTAAAAATAGTTTAATACAAGTTAGTGATATTGAGATAAATATAGAACGAAAAGATATAAAAAATCTACATATTGGTGTTTATCCACCAAATGGGAGGGTAAGAGTTGCTTCACCATTGAACATAGATGATGAAGCAGTTAGACTAGCAGTGATTTCAAGACTATCTTGGATAAAAAGACAAATTAAAAGTTTTGGGGAACAAAGAAGAGAATCTAAAAGGGAAATGCTCTCAGGAGAGAGCCACTACTTTTTAGGAAAAAGATATTTATTAGATGTGATATATGATTCTAAAAAACATTTTATTGCTTTAAAACATTCAAAGATAGAGTTACATATCAAATCAAATACCACTACCGAAAATAGATATAAACTTTTGCAAGAGTGGTATCGTAAAGAGTTAAATAAAATAGTCTCTAAACTAATTGATAAGTGGGAAAAGAGAATAGATGTAAAACTCAATAATTGGCAAATAAAAAAAATGAGAACAAAGTGGGGAAGTTGCAATATTGAAAAAAAAAGTATTTTATTCAATCTCTATTTAGCTCGTGTGCCAATTGAGTGTATAGAGTATATTATTGTGCATGAATTAGTACATCTATTAGAAAGACACCATAATGATAATTTTAAAATATATATGAATAGATTTTTACCAGAATGGGAAAAATGTCGCAATATGCTTAATCAAAGCTATTTGCCTTATGAAGAGTGGGTACTTTAAGATAAGAGTAAAAATTGGTTGTATCTTATTGAAGCTGTTACAACTCATGGAGCTATTGACCAAAAAAGGGTAAATCAACTTGAAGAGATGTTAAAGGATTGTCCTGCAGACAATATCTATATTACTGCTTTTCACGATAGAACAACTTTTAGAAAATATATTGCAGATATTGCATGGGAAACCGAAGTGTGGATTAGTGATGAGCCTGACCATATGATTCATTTTAATGGAGATAAATTTATGGGTCCCTATTTGGGAAATTAAATATTAGTTGTGTCTAAAAAAGTACACTTTATGAGACACTATCACAAAAAATCAGAACTTCCATGATTATATGTCTCAAATCAAGTCTCATTTTACTATCTCATTAAGTCTAAAAGAATATAATACACTTTTCTAAAGTAAGGATTAAAATGAAAGTAGGTTATGCAAGAGTCAGTTCAACAGGTCAAAATTTAGAAGCTCAAATTGAACTTTTAAAAAAAGCAGGGTGCCAGAAGATATTTCAAGAGAAGAAGAGTGGAACAAATAGAGCTAACAGAGTAGAGCTAGAAAAAGCTTTAGATTTTGTTCGTGAGGGTGATACTTTTATAGTTACTAGACTTGATAGATGTTCTCGTAATACATTAGACCTATATAAGATACTAGAGTTTCTAAAAAATAAGAAAGTAGAGTTTAAAGCAACAGAGCAAGAGTTTGATACATCTACAAGTACAGGTAAGTTAATGATTGGGTTACTTGCTATTGTATCTGAGTTTGAAACAGACTTAAGAGCTGAACGACAAGCAGAGGGGATTAAATCGGCAATGGCTCGTGGGGTGAAGTTTGGGGCTAAACGGAAGATGACAGAGGAACAGGTTATTGAGGCTATGGAGTTACAGAAAAAGGGTGAGATGACCAATCAACAGATAGCTGATAGGTTTGGGGTAGGGCGTAGTACTCTTTTGAGGTATGTGGCTGAGTGGAAGAAAAGGGAGTGTAAATAGTTTTTATTACAGTCCCTCTAATTTTTTATACACCTTTTCCAGTCCCATTGGTTATGCTTTTATAGAACAATATTACTATTTAATCGCTCCGTATAATTGCTATATCCCTCTCTTTTTCGTTTATAATACTCTTGATACAGTTCTTCAATCGTCAAGCCTCGTCTATTATTAACTACTAAAATATTCCCAGAAGTTGAATGCTCTTCATTGTTTGAGGCATGTAATCTTTTAAGACCTGTTCTTCTAATCTTTTGCACCTTTAAATCAACAACTACGGTAGATTTTGGAGGAATTCTTATAGGTTTTATTTTGGCTTTAAATTCAGTTTTTTCATGCTCTTCATCTTTCATTTTCAAGGTAATCTTATCGGTTTTTATGGCTCTATTGCTATTGTTTGAGAGAACCAATGTTGAGTAATTGTTATTATGCCTACTCCAAACTTGATTGGAAAGGAATTGATGAGCTTCAAGTAAATCATCTATTCGACTATGTATCTGTAGAGCTTGTTTAACAGCAACTCTTGCTCTTCCCTTTTTTTTAGAATTTTTTACGACTACATTTCTGATAACCCTTTTTACTCCCTTTTTGACAAAGTAAGAGATAACTCTCCGTGCAAAAAATCGAATAATAAGAGCAGGGAAAAAAGCCTCACTAGGGGTTGTTAAGATAACAAGAGGTGCAGTGGTAGAGAGTATTAAAAACTCTCTACGACCTTGGTTTTGTTCATGTTTTTTTGGGTACATTTTTAAACTCCTTAGTAGTATAAATCTAAATAAGTTTTTTTCTTATCTTTTGTTGCTCCATACTGTACTTTTACAATACGTTTTTTAAAGTCTTTCAAATCTAGTCCCAATCTATAACTGCTATCAACTCTTAAAAAAGGACAACTTTTTTGGGCTATTTTTGCTTTTTTTGAGTTAACATTAAAGCGTATAAGCTTATGGTTAAATCTATCTTGTGCAAATGTTTTTCTAATGTTCTCTTCTCTATCTAGGTTAAATACCAATCGTATAAATCTTTTTTTTGTATGGTTGGCACAACTTAGTTTTGTTAGGTTTGCCATAGGTGTTGTCTCTAAAATAACTCCATTTCTATCTGCTGTGTGAACCAATCTAGCATTTGGTAGGGCAGGGGTTACTTCTCTTAAGAAAAAGCCTTGTTTTTGAGTGGCTACTTTTCTATTTTTGTCTATGACTTTTTTTGTTGATGGTGACAATGTGATGTTAGAGACATACCATCCACTTTTTCTATATGGATTTAACGATAAGTAAGAGAGATTAAAATGAGCATCAAATAGTTGATTTTTCTTTTTGACAACAATACCCTCTACTTGTGCCTCTCTTCCTGCCAACTCTAGTGCTGTATTTGGATAGACTGCTTCAAAGCTATCAGCAAATCCATTAAAGCAGTTTTCAGACTCATAATCTTCATAGAATATTTTTACTTTTCTATTCAATTTTTGATGTTTAGAGTTTGTCAACTTTGTTAATTTCCAATGAGTCTTATTTTTAACAAAAACAGCATTAATGAAGTTATTGGTTTGACTTTTATAGGTACATGTCATTCTAGTTTTATCTGCTCTATGTGCATCAACCATTTGTGTATTTTTTAACATACTAAAGTTATGTTTAGCTGTTTTCTCATTAGCACTAAACTTACTAACCTCTGCAAAGTTGTTTCGGTTGTCAATCACACTTTGTACCATATCAACAGGTTCTAAAAAACTATAGTTCTCTTCATAGCCACTCATATCATTTCCAAATAGAAAACCACTTGAAACTACTAATCCTAAAATTAAACTCTTTCTCATTTTTAATCCTTTATTCCCATGCTAATTAAAATATCTTCTGTAACTCTTTGTGTATCTTTAACACGAACTGAATCTACAGAAAAATGGTATTTACCTCCACTTTTTCTAATGTTTAGTGCAAATGTTTTTGTTGTAATGTCACTGTAGCACTGCATTCTATCACTGCGACTGTCACACTTTTTAAAAAATTGTAGCACATCAACATCTATATTGATTCTATTGGCAATATGTCTAACATTTCGCACAAACATATTTTTGCCAAAATCAAGGCGTACTTTTAAGCCTTTTTGTTTACTCATATATGCCAAATATCTTAGGTAGTTACCTAGTCGTGTAGAGTGAATGGTTGGTCGGTTTAGAGAAGAGGTTTGTATGTCAGTATTGCGTCCTCTTGTAAAGAGTGGGTAGGTATCATAAATGAGACCAGAACTGCCAACTTTATCTTCATAGGGTGTACTACTACTTCCTATCTCCGAAAACTTAAACTTCACATTTTGAATAAGTAAATTTGCACCGTTTAGTACTTTTGTCGCTTCTCTTTTAGACAAGCCCATTTCAGAAGCGACTTCACTAAGTGTTTTGGCTTCTACTAGATGGGGGCTACCCATCAAAAGAAACAGAAAAGCTGTAGTTAAGAGTTTTTCTTTCATTTTTATCTCCTTGTTTTGATAAGGAGAGTTTAGATTAATTAATTTGGATTTTTTGGATTTTTTTTATATTGTCATTTATTATTGTGATGCCCCTCAAACACCCCCAAAGCCTCCACCAACCGAGTCTTAATCTCACCATCTTCAAACCCATCAATCCACTCATGTAATATATCGAAATTCCAACCACCCAAAGAAACATCAACATACTTCTGCTTCCAACTCTCTATCTCACTATCTTTACCATTGGCTATATCTTGAAATATTTTTAACATCTCATAGTGTATAAAGGTTTCTTTTTGATTTTGAAATAATTCTCTATATTTTGCATCCAATAGTTGGTCAAAGGGTTGATTTTGGGTTAGTTCTAATTCAAATAAGTTGACATAAGCCTCATCTTCTTTAGGATTGATTTTTAGAACTTGCATATAAACTTTTATTGCTTCATCAAATTTATTTAACTGAGAATAGGCATTTGCTAGACCATAATAACTTCCCTTATCATTTTCTTCTTCTAGTGCTTTATTAAAATAAGAGATAGATTTATTATATTCTTTTATATTTAAATAAGAAATACCCATTATTTTATATATTAAATAACTTTTAACATTATTATTGATAGAAAATTCACAAATTTTTAAAGCTTCTTGAAATAAGCCTTGTTTAAGATATTCGTATGCCTTACCTTCTAAAGAAGAAAATTGATTAAATTTTATTGAATACATTTTAATAGCTTCTATTTCCTTATTATATTCTTTCATTTCTTTATATAATTTAATCCTTCCTAAATAAGCCATCTTATTATTTGAATCTAATTCAATAGATTTTTTAAATGCCTTATCAGATTTATTATATTTTTCATATACTATGTAGTATAGACCAATGTCTGAATAAAACTTACTATATGGTATATCATTCTTTTTGCAAAGATATAAACAATATGTTTCATTCAAATCTTTTTGATTTATTACACATTGTTTCAATATTTCAAACGAGTTTTTGTTAATATATTTTGTCTTCGATTGTTTTATAAGTATTTTGACTAAACGCATAGCTTGTTCATTAGTCATTGAAGGTAGAGTCTTATACCAATATACTTTTTCTTCTTCATCTATAGTATCTGATTTTTTTAAAAGAGGCTTAAGCATTTCAATAAAAATTTCTCTTTCATTACTATCAAGTATTACTGTTAAATACTTTTTTAATATTTTATCATCTGATTTAATTAATGTACTAATAATTTTTGATGTAAATGCTGACAACGCATAAGTTTTTCTCTCAGAATCTTTCTTAGCCTCCTCAGCTTCAAACCAAAAATACCCAATAACCCCAATAACAATCAAAAGAGAAACAAACACGCCACCTAAAACAGCTCTCTTTCTCCTCTCTCTTCTCTTCTGAACCTCCACACTCCTCTCAATAAACCCCCTAAACTCCCCACTAACCTCTCTCTCATAACTCTCCAAAAACTCCTTAGCCCTAAGTAACTTACCATCTCGTAGTAAATCCTCTTCTCTCTCCCCATTATCTTTATAAAACTCCAAATCTATCCGAGTTCTCTTCTCCCACTCTAAAAACTCTCTATTTTCCTCTATCCACGCTTTTAAAACACTCCACTCTCGTATCAAAGCTTCATGCACCACCTCTACAGAGTTTTCTGTGGTAATTACCAATCTATCTGTGGCTAAAAGAGTAATGGTATCTCTATCACTTTTGTCAAAATCTTCAAACTTGGCTACTCTTCTTGTATCTTCTGTTCCACTTCCAGAGTTTACCAATTTTAAAAATATTCGTCTAACTGCCTCTTTGTTTGGATATTTTTCATAAACTCTGTCAGCATGATAACTTATAGCATGAGAGATACTCCCCATCTCATCTAAACTTTTGTGGGTAATAACTCTACTGCTCATCTTTTGCCAAAACTGCTCTAGTGCAAACTCTAGTAGTGGAAGTTGTCCTGCCTCTTTGCTTATCTCTTCTAAGATTCTCTCTATCAACCCCTTTTCAAATCTAACCCCAAGATTTTTAGCAGGTAGCTCTATGGCTCTTTTTAGATTCTCTTCACTCATTAGTCCAAGTATGGTTTTTGGGTTTTGGTTGATGGTTTGGTTAAATGGTTCATAGTATGAGGCAAAAGAGAGAAAATCTGCTCTTAGAGAGATGATTAGCGTTACATTCAGATTGGACTCGACTAACTGCAAAAGTTGGTCTAAGAAGAGGTTTTTTATCTCGCTATTTTTGGTTAGGGTAAATAGCTCTTCAAATTGGTCTATGATGATATAGAGTTTCTCTATTTTTTGGTTTTCAAAATAGAGTTCTGTTAAGTTGTCTAGTTTTATAGTGCCGTCTAATAGCTTGTTTGTCAACTCCTCTTTCTTTTCAGCTTGAATTAGTTTATCAGGATAGAGAGCCTTGATAAATATATTTGCTAGATTTCTAAATGGTCTATCTTGTGGTCTAAAATCTAAAATATCTACACTCTTCTCTTTTATTAGAGGTAAAATCCCTGCAAACAGAAGTGAACTTTTTCCACTTCCACTAGCTCCTAAAAGGGTAAAAAATTTACTCTCTTTGACTATTTGGGCTATATCTTGTGACTCTTTTTCTCTACCAAAATAGTTATCTCTATCTTCATAGGTAAAATGAAATAAGCCTTTGTAGGGATTTGCTAAATCTTTATCTAAAAACTCATCATCTTTTATACGCTGAAAATAACGAGCTAGATGGTTGGAGATAAAGCTATAGAGTCGGTCAAACTCATTGGGTTTGGTATCTTCAAAACACTCAAAATCTTCTATATCTTTAGGAAGTTTAGCTGTAGTCATGGGTGGAGCAATGTAACTGTAGAGTGCTTTTGATTTGTCATCTTCTTTGCGTGTTAAAAAAGTTGTTCGCTCTCTCTGTAGCCAATAGCTATAAAAATACTCCTCTTTGCTCCCCAATGCAATAAAAATCTTAGAGACTTTTAATGCTCGTTGTATCTCTTTACTCCAAGAGTCTGTTCCAAGCTCTTGAAGTGTTGCATCAGAGAAAAAAACTTGTAGATTTTTAGATTGAAGAAAAGCATAAAGCTTATGAGCCAACTCTTTATCTTTGGTAGGGTTTCCCTCTTCATCACTGTTTTTAAATGATATAAATATGTCGTACTCTATCTCCATTTAGCTCTCCCTCCTTTTATTTTTGAGTATAGCAAATATTTAATTATTTAATACTAATGGTAGCTCCATTTAATCGACACTCTTTACCTACCGAACACTCTCCTTTTGCAATAAGGTCATTGTTGTTGAGGTCTCTGTCATAAATCTCAAAATACCATGATGTCTCTTTCTCTACTGTAAACTCCATACTACATCTATAGCTATCTTGACATTTTGGGTCAAAATCCAAATAGACACCATCTATTTTAATAAGAATATCAGGTGCACCACCCCAAATATCCCACGACTTCCCATCAACTTTTGTAGAGTCTGCTTCTACGGTTAGGGTATAGGTATTGACAATATGCTCTTGTGCTTGGGTTAGGTTCAAAAGAACCATAAGTGTTAAAATTGTTTTTTTCATTGTTTTATCTCCTTAGATTGATAAGGAGAGTATAGATTGATTAATTTGGATTTTTTGGATAAAGAGTATTTTACTTTAACCCACCCAATAAAAATCCAAAAAATCTAAAAATTTTTTTTCATAATCACACTATCTTAAAAATAAAGGACAAAAGATGAAACAGAAAATTTTGATAGGATTAATACTGCTAGGTTGTAGTAGTTTTTTATGTGCAGAAAATACAGATGACAATAATTCCATAAAAGTTGATAGTTATACAGATGAAGCAATATATTTGGAGCAAATACCTCCTAGACTTCAAAAGATAAAAGAGAAAGAGAGAAAACTTAAATTACTTTCAAAACAACATTCAGAGGTTATGAATATGTGTGCTACTTTAAAGCTTGATGCACTTGCAGAACAAGCATGTAAGGAATTTGAAGATAATGGTGATAGACTTAAAGAAGAGCTTCAAGAAGTTAAAAG
Source organism: Campylobacteraceae bacterium (assembly GCA_027038275.1). Taxonomy (GTDB): domain Bacteria; phylum Campylobacterota; class Campylobacteria; order Campylobacterales; family Sulfurovaceae; genus UBA1140. Next base: position 9,178 of record JALVXC010000033.1, read on the forward strand.
CGAAGAGTATGTTGAGATACAAAAGCCAGATATTATTGAAATAAAACATCCAATAAAAAAGTTACAAGAGATAAAAGAGGTTTTGAGTTTAGAACCGTAAAACCCCCATAAAATCTTTCACAACCCTATCTCCTGTAAAATGGCTATACAACTCTAACTGTCGAATAGTCGTCTCAACTTCAAATGCTTTAGGGGTAGAGTTGTAGCTCTCAAACACATCAAAAGCCTCACTGTCTCTTTGCATAAGTAACAAAAACTCTATCTGTGTTGTTACTTGCCACCAATCGCTTTTATTGGTTGGAAAGCCATTTTTTAGTAGCTCTTTATAGAGTGCAGTAATCTCTCTTTTTATTGTTTCTTTTTTTCTAGTTCCCTCTATGGCATCAATAATTAGCATCATATAGGCTCGATTGATAGCATGGTAGTACTTATCATCTTTGCTAAGATTATAGGCATCTTCGTAGAGGTCATTAGCTTGTTGAAGCAGGTTAATATCGACCTGCTCTTTGTGGTTGAGTGTGCCGTTTGGGTGGTAGAGAGCTTTTCTTTTGTAGTTAGAAGCCAATAGGGTTAAAATTTCAGGTTGTTCAAAATGGTAACCATCGGCATAGAGATACCGAAGCTCAACAATCGCTTCATCCCACTTTTGAACAGTTCTATGAGAGAGGAGGATTGCTTTTAGATGTTGTATCTTTTTTCGATAATAAAAGACAAAAGGCTCTACTTTTTGCGTTAAACTCTCTAATACATAGAGTGCATCGGTAGCCTGTTCGTGGCTTTTAAGTAGATTTGCTAAGTTAAACATAAAACTTGCACTAAAACTAGAGAGATTTCCAGGTATTTTTATGGGAGTAGTCTGTGATATAAACTCCAATTCTGTCTCTTCATTGAGTGGTATTGGAAGAACCTCTCCTAAGATTTTACTATCTAACTGTTTTGATTGTTTGTTAGCGTCATCTGCTTTGGGCTTTTTTAAAACCTCTAAATCACGCTTAAAAGATTGTACATCTGCATAGTTTTGTGACCACATAACATACTGCATACCAAACATATTGGCTAAATCTTTTTTGATGGTACTGTTGGGGATATTGCCTGTTTGGTTCTCCCAAGTGTTAACGGTTTGAACACCTTTATTAAAAATCTTTTTAACAATCTCTTCTATATATGGTGATAGTTGAGACTCTATCTCTTTGGTGAGTGTTATCTCCATATCTATCAAAAAGGCATTAATCTCTTTATAGGCTAATGTTGTAGATTGTTCTAGTATATAGGCTCTAAACTCTTTTGGTTTATGGCTAAATCTCTCTCTCAATTTAACATCTTTAGCCATCTCTCGCATAGCATCATCAAGGCTACTCTCCAATAAAAAACCTATAGACAAAATTATCTCTTTTTGAAGTTTTTTGGAGAGTTTTTCTTCTCTTTTTAGAAGTTCTATAATTTTTGGTAGAAAAAGTTTAGGTTCTTGAAAGTGTATCTCTTTTTTATTTTTTGGAGTAAAAATTTGTCTTCCTGCACCAATATATTTAGCACAGATATTTCTGCTTATATACTTATATGGATAGACCTCTTTTAGCAGTTGAAACTTTGCTCTATCGGTAATATTGTATGTTCCATCAGGTGCGTAGTTATAATCTATCATCGACATAGCCTAACTCCCCTTTATGCGTTTTCTCTTTTGCACTCTACTATATAGTGTTTTTTGTTAAAATCCTCTTTATATTGCTCTTTTGCATACTCAAATATATCAGCTGTTCCACCTGTTTTATGGTTTACAACTCTGTCCCATAAAAAGAGCATAAAGTCGCTTCTCTTAACCACCTCTTGACCTACTTTTAGGTACTGTTTGTCTCTCTTTTCTCCATAATCAGATATATCTTCTATGCTATTGTCATCGACTAACTTTATAGTTGTTGTACCTACAGCTTCTATATATAGCTTATAAAACTCTTTGTACTTTTGAGGTGTAAAATCTTTTTTATAAAGCTCTAAAGGCATAGGTAAAAGTACCTCATAACGCAAACCTAACTCTTTTGCAACTCTAGCTACAAGTTGGTCTGCACCCTCTGCTAGTGGAGTTAAAATATAAATCTCTCTATCTTGGTACTGTTCTATCTTCTTTTTTAAAATAGTTGTTATCTCTTTTTTGTATTGAGGTATCTCTGAATGTTTTAAATCTCTGTGTCCTGAGATACCTATAATATATTTTTTTTGTAGCATAATTTTTTAAATCCTTTTAATATTCTTTAAGATAACGAAGTATAGTAAGATTTTTTTGGATTTTTTGGATAGAGACCACTCTAAGCTTTAGAAAACAGATTCATAACACTGCTCTTTATCCATAGGAATAGTTTTAATTTGAACTGTCTCTTCTTTGAAATCTCTATCTGATAATAAGATTTGATATAGCTCCTCTATAGCTATATTATTTAAAATACCATCTTTAGAAAAGCGTTTCGATAATTTTAAAACTTTATTATATTGCTCTTTATTTGTTAATGCAAAAAATTTTAAGTAGTCTTTCCCATACGGTGGTGTAACTTCTGTTTCTATAGAAAAAGTTAAATGTCTAGGGTTTTTGGGGGCAGGTTGTAGTAGAATAACTTTACCTTTTTTATCTAAGGATAGAACAACTAAATAAGGTATCTCTTCCATATCTTTGATGTAAATCTTTAATCTTTCTCCTTTACAGAAAACTCTTTTCTCTTGATTGGTTATTTCATTTTTTACAACTATAAATAGTTTTTTATTGCTTGAGAGATTAAAAATTTTATTGGGCTTATTTAAGAAGATAGGAGAAGTATGGTTAGATATTATAATAGGTATCTGTTTGTTATCTGTTATTTTAGCAACCTCTGTACTAATATGGTTTGCAATTAAATGAATATCCATAGGTTTTGCAATTTGTTTGGTTAAGGAGTCAAGAAAAGTAGTACTATCTTCAGTTGTTTCTCCACTAGCAGAATACATCAAAAGTGTATTTGATGGAATAGAGTGAAGATATTTTTTGATATTTATAAATGTATCTAAAAAAAACATATTAAGTGTATTTCCTGCATTAGATAAACTTTCTAACATCTCTTTTGTATTTAACGCACTATACGCTATTTCATTTTTATTACGAATATCTATTGGAATCAAATAGCTTTCATTCTTTAGTTGATAACCATGACCACTATAGTAGATAAATCCAATGGTATCAGGTTCTTCTGATAACTCTTCTGAAAATTTTTCTATAGCTTTATGAAACTCTTTAGAGTTGAGATTTTTTTTACTTGTAACATCAAAACCTAGCTCTTCAAGTGTTGTTTTTAGTTTATCTAAACTACTTGATTTGTCTTGTAGTTTAGGTAGTTTTACATAATTATAGTTTTCAATAATTAGAGCCTTTTTACGATACTTGTTTGCATCTATAGGTTTAGCTCCTTCATCTATCGGAACTATCATATTATCTGTAACTTGACCTTCTATATATGAAATATTTGTGGTAGGTTCTAAATTTGTAGTTATGGTATCAGAGCTTTTTTCTTTATTATTTGATTTTGGTTTAGGAGGGGTTGAAATCTCTTTTTTTATCTTATTTACTTTAACATTAGTATAAAAACTAACAGCTCTCTCATACCCTTCTCTTTTTTGAATTTTTTCTGCTTGAACGGTTATTTGAGGGTAATCTTTATATTTCTCTTTTAGCTTAAAGTACTCTTCTTTCCAATGTTGAGCCTCTTTTGTTTGAGAAATAAGTTTATTTGCTAAAATTTCTACTTTAGATTTTTCTGCTTTTTTTGTAGTTAAAGATTCATTTTTATCTGTTGGTGTTTTATTCCAAAAAAAGAAACCTATGCCAAGTGCTATTAGAGCAATAAGAGGATAAATCTTTTTTAAATAACTACTTCTTTTTTTTACTATTTTAGGAGGTTTAACAGTGTGTATGGTATCTCTATTTTCATTTTTGCCTAAATTCTTTTTAACAACAGAAACAAAACCCTTAAAATCATCTACAGATTTAGCATCTAATATATCAAACCAATGGGTAGCCATCAAATAAAACTTCATAGCTTTTGATGGTAAAACCTCTTCTATCCGAGCAGGAATTATAAGTAGCCTATTTCCCATTGCCATTTCAAGTTCATTTAGCACAGGTACGGAATCGTTGGAGTTTTGAGAAAAAAGAAGAACAAAAAGTTTACTAGACTCAATCCCCTCAACAATAGAAGTAGCATAGTGACCAGCTCTTACATCTCTTGGAGCTATCCAACAGGTCAATCCCTCGTTTTCTAAAGCTTCACAAAGCATAAAAGCAGTATTGCTATCTTTTGATGAGTAGCTAATAAAGACATCGTACTTTTTTTGTTCCATTTATTATTAAATCCCCTCTTTTAGGTGGATTTAGTATAGCAGATATTAAGTTATTTTGTGCTAAGGGGAGGCTTTTTTTTCAATCTACCAAATCATCTTTTGTGATATACTAGAACACTGTTTAGGAAACTTTAAATAGGAGTCAAAAATAAAGGCAATTTATCTATTGCCTTTGTGGTTGAATATTAGTAGAATCTTATTCTATTTTGAAAATAAGAACAGCAAATAAAGCCCATAAATAAAAAGAGTTGTAAAAAAATTTTTTAGAAACTCTTTAAAAAAATAGCTATGTACTCTAAAAGCCTTTAGTCTGACTATGGTGTATAAGAAACTAAATACAAACAATACAATAATGTTCGATATATGATAGGTGCTATTTTCAGCTAAAAGTTCTATCATTACTCACCTCCTTTACAAAAAAAGTTCCAACCAAGTTCACTACAAAAGAAATTTTTTGTATTTTTACCAGCTTTTTCGCCGACCTTTTCACTGCCTCTATAAACCTCAACCAACTCACTTTGTAGTGGTGCTTGTATCACTGTTGCACCTCTTTTGTCATCTTCCTGATTAGATGTTTTATTTTTTTCTGACTCATGTATTGTTGTTGGTTCACTTCTGTTGTTTTGCTCTTGACTATTGGACTCTTCAGCATATAGTGAAGAGAAAACAACTGTTATTACTACAATTATTTTTAAATTTCGTTTCATCCTAACAATCCTTTAAAAAATCCAATCACAGCACCAACCATTGCAACAGCAATAAATAGTGACAATATGCCTAAAAACATCGAAATTATTCGTTCAAAAAAATCATCCATCTGTATCTCCTTAATTTGTAAGATGGTTGTAGTTTAGAGATTTTTTTTTGGATTTTTTAGATAAAATCCACCTCCCCCTCAATCAGATACTCCAAGTCATCTTCTAGCAGTCGCTCCCTAAGCAGAGGAATTTTATAGACATAGTTCCCTTGCAACTTCCCAACTACATAGCCCAAAACCAAGCGTACTAAACTCTCATTGACCTTTGCAATGTCTATCTTTAGCCCATGCTCTTTTAGACCCTCTACCACATCGCCTAGTCTAAAACTCTCTTTTTCAATGGTGAGGTAAACAATGAGTCTGTCAAGTCGGTTTGCCTCTTGATTAGGACTTAAATTTCCCCAACCAACGAGCATATTGTTTATGGCTGTGTCGTTAAGTGCGTTTTCTATATCTCTTTTTGAGATAACAGAACTCTCTAACTTTTTCAAAACCACATCACAAACAGTAGCAATATAGTTGGCTCTGTAGCCACATAGTTTAATGGTCTTCTCTATTATCTCATTATTTTCATAGCTTACGCCTATTCGTTGCATCGGTTTTATCATAAGCTCTCTACAGGCTTCCTCCTCTAGTCCACTTAGGCTTATGATTTTTCCAAAGTTTTTCAATGGCGATTGATAGTCCAAAGTAACATACTCATAGAGTGTCCAGAACCCTGCCATTACAAACATGGCATCACCCTCTTGCGAGAGTTTTCTAAATACCGAAGTAATGAGATAGCCACGCTCTTTTTCATACTGCACAAACTTGTCTGCTTCATCTATAAGAAAAATCGGTTTTCTCTTTTGCTCTTTTATGGCTTTGACAATCTCTTCTAAAGTTGCCTCTTTTTGCATACGTAGCACTTCACGCAGAGCAGAGAGTACATCGCCACTCTCATCAAGCGTCATCGAGTAGCAGTTTACCTTTTTGCTCTCTTTGTAGTGGCGTTCCAAGGCATTGAGTATGGAGGATTTTCCAAGTTGTCTTGCTCCTACTAGGAGGTAGTTTACATTATGGTTAGAGATGATTTCACGCAGTATCTCCACCCGTCCAAAGAAGTTAGAGGGGTTTTTTATGTCTCCGTTGAGTTGGTAGGGCGAGACATCTTTAAAAGATAAGCAGTTAGACAAAATCTTAATAAACAGCTCTTCCCCCTCGTCACTCAACATAAGTTCGGTAAGCTCCCCTACAGTAGGCGAAACAATTCGGTTGGTTTTCTCATGAGCCAACTTCGCCATTTTGTTCTGCTCCTCTTCACTTGTCACTACAAAGACTTTATCATCTTCATCTATGATTCTCTTTTTAATCTGTGAGCTACTTTTGTCTGAAATATAGAGTAAAAAGGTCTTTAGATTGTTTAGGTTAAACTCCTCTCCTAAATTTAGACGATAATACTCCCCCTCTTTTAAAACCTCTTTTACCCCAATCTGTCTAGCAAAGAGTTCTGCTTTTTGGTCATTGGTGCTTTTGAAAAAGGTCAAGGCATTGTTTAAATTCTCTTTTCCTATGTCGGCTAGGGCTAGGGTGCTTTCTAGTCGGTTTATCTTTTCTAGTTTCTCTTTTGCCTCTTTTAGTTGGGTTGGGGTTAGTGTTTTTAGTTGGGTTGGGTCTTTTGATAGTTTTATGATTAGTGGGTTTTTGTAGCGTTTGAAGTAAAAGATTAATGCTACAGAAACCAAAATACCAATTGCCCATAAAACATAAATATACCAAGCTAATTTATTTAAAATAATACTCACATCATTTATATGCCACTCATAAGCAGGGGCTATTTTTGTACCTGATGGATTTTTAAGTATCTCCTCTTGGTTTTCAATGGAGACCTCTAAACTAAAATTATTATCATTACTAATATTATGTTCTCCTATAACAAAAGAGAGTGTTTTGGTAGCATTAGCTTCTAGGTCGGTTAGACTCTGTATATCTGCTTGAAAAGGTTTAGAGAGATTTACATCTGCTTTTGCTATCGCTTCATTACCACTATTTTTTATCTCTACATTTAGTGTCTCTCCATCTTCTGAAACTTTGGCACTCTCTACCTCTACCGAAGCAAAACGAACTGAAATTGGTACAGAGGTATTAAATTCACTTCCATTTCCTGTTACAATGCGTAGTTTAAGCTCTTGTTTTAAAGGTTTTGGGTTTTCTCTTGGTAAGTTGGCGTGGACTTTAAGATTTAGTGTTTTTTGTTCTCCTTTTTTGAT
>JALVXC010000034.1 GCA_027038275.1 Campylobacteraceae bacterium
TAATCATCTACACCTCTGACCATGGACAAGAGTTTTTTGAGTATGGAAACTTTGGACACAACACCTCTTTTTCTAAAGGGCAGATTCATATTCCATTTATAGTAAAACTTCCAAAGTCTCTACAGGGTTTAGGTTTAGAGAAAAACATAAACAACTCTATGACCTCACATCAAGATGTAGTCCCTACACTTTTGAGTCTGTTGGGTCTGAAAAATAGTCCAAAAGAGTATAGCAATGGAAAAAATATCTTTTCAAAGAGCTTTAAAAGAGAGTATATATTTAGTGCAAATTGGAACAATAGTGCCATTGTTACAAAAGAGTTAACCTATGTTTTCTCAAATCTACCAAACAGAATCCTATCTAATGAGGTACGAGATACAAAAACATATAGATTACTAAGGGGCAAAAAAAGTAACAGTAAATTAATTTTAGATACAATAAACGAAAATAGAAAATTTTTGAAATAGGGAAACTAGATGTTAAATATGATAGAAGAAGAGCTACAAGCTCATAAAGAGACCATAGAAAAATCAATAGCAACAATGATTCCTCAAATAGAAGAGGCATCTAAAATGGTTATAGAGACATTAAAAAGAGGAAATAAAGTACTGTTATGTGGCAATGGTGGTTCAGCCGCCGATGCACAGCACATATCAGCAGAACTTACAGGACGCTATAAGGTAGAGAGAAGAGGTCTCTTGGCAATTGCTTTGACTACAGATACATCTGCTTTAACTGCTATTGGTAATGATTATGGTTTTGATAGAATTTTTGATAGACAGGTAGAGGCTTTAGTAAGAGAGGGAGACTTACTGATAGGTATCTCTACTTCTGGTAACTCTTTAAATGTTCTTTCGGCTCTACTTTTAGCAAAAGAGATGGGGGCTAAAACTTTAGGTTTCTCAGGAAAGGGTGGAGGAAAACTTAACTTTGCATGTGACCTTAACTTAGTTGTTCCATCAGATGATACCCCTCGTATTCAAGAGATGCACATTCTTATAGGGCATATTCTTTGCCAAGCTGTTGATGAAGCGTTTGTATCTTAAGTCTAAAATAACTAATATCATGAATTATCTCTTAAAAAACAAGAGATAATTCTCTCTATTCCTCTATTACTAAGAATTATGTACTAAAAATATATAGATAATTCGCTATAATAAGTAAAAATGACTACTTAATAAGGTCTTAAAATGTTTGTAGGAAGAGAAGAGGAGTTAAAAGAGTTAGAGAGTCTGCTTAAAAAAGACTCTTCTACTCTTACTGTTATCTATGGTCGGCGTAGAATTGGTAAGACTGAAACGGTTCGACACTTTATAAAAAAGCATAATCTAAAGAGTATTGAGATTACAGGTGTTTATGGTGCTACAAAAGCGACTCAAATTAATGCTTTTGTAAGAAAGATTAATAGAGCTTCACGAGGAGAAATCTCAACGCAAAAGAGACTTAAAGAGTGGCAAGATGCTTTTTTTCTGCTTGAAGATTATATTGAGACATTGAGCGATGAGAAGAAAGTTATTTTTTTAGATGAATTTCCATGGCTCGATACCCATCGTTCTAACTTTTTAAGTGCTTTTTCTGAGTTTTGGAATGACTTTTGTACAAGACGAGAAGATATTGTGCTTATTGTCTGCGGTTCAGCTACTTCATATATGATAAATAGGATTATAAAAAATAAAAAGACACTACACAATAGAGTAACTAAAAAGATACATATGTATCCATTTAAATTAAAAACAGTAAAAGAGTTTTTAAAGAGTAAGCACTGTAACTATAGTGATAAATCAATAGTTGACACCTATATGGTATTGGGTGGGGTTGCTAAGTATCTTGAAGATATAGATTGTACAAAACATCAACTTGAAAATATTAACTATCAATGTTTTACTCCTAATGGACTACTTGTTACAGAGTATCAGGAGCTGTACTACTCACTCTTTCAAAATGCAAAATGGCACTACAAAATAATGAATCTTCTCTCTAACAGATGGAGTGGTTACATTCAAAAAGATATTACCAAAGAGCTAAATATATCTGCTTCAGTTGTAAATAAAGTATTAGAGGAGTTAGAACTTTCAGGATTTATCTCTTCTGTTACAATGTTTGGTAAAAAAAGTAGAGAGAAGATATATAGAGCAACTGACCCATTTTCCTATTTTTACAATAGATGGATGAGAGACCAACAAACTTTGGACTTTAGAGAGGTAGCCCTCTCTCAACGCTATAAAATATGGTCTGGTTTTGCATTTGAAAACATCTGTCATATCCATACCAATGAGATAAAAGAGCAACTTGGTGTCTCGGGGGTTAATACACAAACACACTATTGGCAACATAGAGGAGAGAGAGGAGCTCAAATAGATATGTTGCTTGAGTATGTTGATGGAAGTAAAAATATTGATATTATAGAGTGTAAATATCATGATGATATCTTTACCATCTCAAAAAAGTACTATAAGGAGTTACGAAAGAAGATTTCTATTTTTAATGAAGAGACAAAATATAGGTATAATATACGACTTATATTTGTTACTCTTTTTGGTGTTACTGCAAATGAGTACTACAATGAGTTAGTCCATAAAGATATTAAGATTTGTGATATTTTAAATTGAGCAGTTGTATCTTAATGATACAACTGCTTATCATATAAATAATTCAAAGTAACCACAAAAGCCAAAGCATCTTTCTCTAACTCGACATCATGCTCTATTGGTTTTAGATGTTCATTAACATACTTATAGGTTTGAGCAGGTTGATTTGGAACAACTACTGCTACCTTGTCTTTTACTCTTAGAGCATAGTTCTCATTAAACTGCATTAGATTAATATCTTTTTTATCATCTGAAAAGATAGAGTGACCCAAAATTGGGTAGGTAAAATCTTTTCCTAAATAGTCAAGAGCTGTTGCTAGAATATCTGGTTGAGAGGCTAAATTTTTATAAACTTTAGGAGTAACGCCATCTCCTATAATAAGTGCAGGAATATGAAACATATTGACAGGTACAACGTCGTCACCATAGACTCTAACATTATGGTCAGCTACAACTACAAAGATGGTATCTTTATAATAAGGTAATTTTTTTGCCTCTTTAAAAAACTCTCCAATGGCATAGTCGGCATATTTTACAGCATTTTCAACACAGTTAACCCCTTTTTTAACCTCCTCTATGCGACCTTTTGGAATATCAAATGGGCTATGGTTAGATGAGCTAAACATTAGACTAGCAAAAGGTTTTCCCTCTCTATAGAGTTGAGAGAAACGCTCATTTGCTTTTTTTGCTAAATCTTCGTCACTTACTCCCCAAGTGGCTACAAAAGCAGGGTTTTTATAATCTTTTTGTTCAACTATCTCCTCAACACCATTACCTAAAAACCATGAACGCATATTGTCAAATCTTGCTTCTCCTCCATAGAGGAACATGGTATGGTAGCCTAATGGTTTGAGCAATGAAGCAAAGGTAAAGAAGCCATTTTGTGATTTGGTTCGTTTAACTACCCCTTTTCCAGGGACTGCTAAAAAACCTGCACTTGTTCCTGCAATTCCTCTTACACTTCTTGTTCCATTTGAGTAGGCTTCACTAAACCACAACCCTTCTTTTTTGAGCTTTAAAAGTTTAGGTGTAATTTGTGGTGTTACAAACTGATAGCCCAAACTCTCTTGTAAAAATATTACTAAGTTTCTCTTTTTAGGAGTAGGGAAGTGACTCTTTTCTAAACGAGAGTATGGTGAGCTAGAGTTTAGGTCATTGCCTCTTATGCCTAGTCTATTTTGAACTCTCTTTTTTGCCTCATCTATTGGCATCTTTCCATAGAGTTTTATAACTTTAGATGAGTACTGTTTGTTTGCATAGATAGCATACCCCACAGAGTAGAGAGAGTTTTTAGTAACCTCATTTAAAACTCTGTTGGTTGAGTACATAGCATCAGAGATATTTGCAGGTCTATGTCCAAAAGAGGAGCGAATGCCTATAAAGAGTAAAATAGCCAAAGGTAGAAACCATAATGCTCTGCTTTTAAGTGGAGTCTGTAAAACCTCTATAAAACTGTTTTTGGTTGTTCTCATAAAGAACCATACAAAGATAGCTATCATACTAAAAGCAATGGCAAGAGGGAGTTTAAAATCAGCAATAAGCATATTGAAGACCTCAACAGGGTACTCCAAATACTCTACAAATTTAAAGTTGGGTCGTACATCATATTGGTTAAAAAATGGAAAGGTTGCATTCTCTATATAGATTAGAAATCCTAAAACCACTACAAAGTAGAGACGTAAAAAAGAGTTAGAAATCTTAGCTAAATTTGAGGGTGTAAAGGCAAGAACAATCAGAGGAATAACTAACAGCATAGAGGCTACAATGGTATCCATCTTAAGACCATATAGAAAGCTTAGGTAGTAGTTGACCTCATCATTTGAAAATCTGTCAAAATATATTGTAAAGAGTGCCACACGCCCTATAAAAAATATGGCAATAATTGCCAAGTAGTATTTGAAAAGTTTTTTAGCTATCTGCATGAGTTCCCTTGATTAGTTCTTTAAAGCTATAGAAGGCTTCTGTTTTGCGTATTGTACCATCTCTGTTATCAACCAATCCATAACCCCCTGCAATAAGTTGATGCCAAAAGACCTTTTCTATCTTTTGGCTCTTTAGTGCAATATCAAAATACTCTATCATATATTGATTATATTGCTCTTCACTCACACACTCTTTTTCAGAAGTAGGAGCATAGGGTGCTGTTCCACTTAAAGGCCAGTTTGCCTCTGTAATGTAGATGCTGTTGTTACATTTATTTGAACTTCTTACAATAGTATAAAGAAACTCTATCTTATTTTTAAAATCAAATATTCCCATCTGTGTAGAGTAGGGGCTACCACGTCTGTCGACATAGAGTAGTGTTGCTACCTTATCATAGTAGATAGGGTAGTTGTTAAAGAGTGTTCTAATGGTAAAGTGGTACTCAAAATCTATAATAGATGAACCAATGAGTTTAATATTAGGAAAATCTTTATCTCTAATGTTTTGGACAACCTCATAAAATGCCAAATACTCCTCCATAGAGACAAAAGACCATTTGATACGATTGATAGCATTTCCTATTATAAACTCATTAGCTATACCTTTGAATTTTTTGAATATGGTTGTTATATCTTTGGTTAAGAGTTTATGGTCTTCTATATGTTCTCTATCTTGAATAATGGTTATAAGTATCTCTTTGTCATCTCCAAACCCTTTTGCAAACTCTACATATTTATCAATATTATCTATATCTTTTAAAAAAACTCTAATCTGTAGGGATTTAACTCCTAGCTCTTCTACAAGCTTGTATTGTTCTTTGCCTTTGTCTAAATTAACACATAGACCATAAAAACTTGGCATACGTGGAACCGATGGCTTTAACCTCGTATTGTTCGGGGCTAAAGCCTCCGATTCCAAACGTTGCCATAGGAATTTTAAAAACAGATATGGAAAATAAAAAAGGTTCGTAGCCATAAGTTTAAAATAGTCTAAACTATGACCTCTTCGTAACTCTTTTTTTAAAGCTCGTTTTAGTATGTGTGGTTGGTCGGAGTATGAGTCCCATGGAAAGTTGTTTTTCATCTAAAAATATCTCGTATATTAAATTTAAAGTAGCCTAATTTTTTACGTATTTTATATTTGCGAATAAGATTTAAAGGTTTTCTTTTTGGCTCTTTATTCTCTAAAAAGTCTAAACAGGCATCAATAACCCTTTGGCTAGATTTTCCATCACTATATGGGTGAGTATCTTCTATAAAGCTATCTAAAGCACTCATTATCTCTTTGGGTTTTGTTAAGGCGTACTCTAAAGCACCTTCTATCTCTTTTGCTGTTTGAATATTTATCATATAAGAAGCAGGTTTGTTGTTATTAATAGTTACAACAGGCTTTTTCTGTAAAGCAAACTCAGTAATAGCCGAAGTGGTATCAGAGAGCATAACATCAGCTTGTTTAAAGAGAGGAATAAGCTCAGTTGTATCATAAAATGTAAAGTTCTCATTTTGAAGAGATTTGAACTTATCTACAATCTCTTTCTCCATTTTTGGGTGAAGTACAGCAATAAATTTCCACTTTCCAAGTCTGCTTAGGCGTTCAATCTCTTTAACAACAGAGCTATTTTTCGCAAGACTTAGTCGTGTAGTAAAGGTAGAGCTTATCATAATGGTAGGTTTACTATTTTTTATCTCTTCCAATGGAAAGAGTGGGTCTACCTTTGACCAACCTGTCTGAACAACCTCAAAGTGTCTATGTTTTTTCTGTAACTCTTTAAAAGGCTTTGTAGTATTTGGTCCTTGGGTGCAGTACAAATCAAAAAAGCCTCTTATGTTAAAATGCCCCTTAGCCTCACTACGCTTACCTACACTAAATCCATGAAAAACTTGCACTTTAATACCTGAAAAGAAGCTAGGAACAACATTGGTAGCAACCAAAACAACATCTGGTTTAAAACTCAATATCTCTTTTACAGAATTTAAGAGAGGCTCATTTTTACTAAGATATTGTTTTGTCTCCTCTTCATCACAAAACCACTTAACTATAAAACCTCTTTTCTCTATCTCTTTTTGTAGGGGTCTTCCTATTGGAATACTGTATGATTGGGAGATGTAGATGAGGAATTTTTTCATGAGTTTTTACTCTCTTGACAGTTAATAAACTGTTTAATGTATTTGTAGTAACGTTTATTCGCAGAGTTAATAGCTAAAGCAAAACCTACCCAACCTCGTATAATATTTCCTTGAAGTATATAGGTTTTAAAAAAAGCAAATATAGATTTGGCAATAACAATACTAAAAAAGCATGTTTTTTTATCTTTTGCCCCTAAATCGGTATATTGTATTATCTTAGTAAGTGTTTGATTTATATTTGTAATATTGAGATGTTTAAAACTACTCTTTAGTGTAATAATATTTGCATCTGTTGGGGCAATTATTTTTTCATGGACAGCATTATCATTAAATTTAGTATATTTTTTATTATAAATACGAAGAATATAATCTGAGCTTTGTGTTTTGTGACCTAAAAAATAGTTATCTCGTTTTAATCTAAAAATGGTTTTTATATTGGAGAAATCTTGTTGAGAAATCTCTTCTATTAGCCTTGAATTTAGTATCTCATCGCTATCTAGTGATAAAATCCAATTATGTCTACTGTGGCTTCCTGCACTATTTTTTGTTCTTCCAAAACCTTTAAACTCTCCTTTAATAATATTTACATTTTTATAACTCTTTGCAATCTCTTCTGTGTTATCAGTAGAGTTATTTAGGTATAGAATAACCTCATCAAAAGCTTTAAGTGAATCTAATGATTGAGCAATAGTCTCTTGTGCATTTTTTGCCATAATGACTACAGATATATGATTAATCGACAACTTTTTTTCCTTTTAGTCTCTTTTTTAAATTCTTTCTATTTTTGTGTTTTTGTGAAGCCTTAAGAGCTATTTCTAGTGACTCTTTCTCATCTAGTTTATTAAGCTTTGCATACTCTTTTATAATAATAGTCAAATCTTCATCGGTCGCCCAAAGTTTAGAGAAGTTTTCTAAACGCTCTTGTATAGATAGTTGCTTAAATAGCATACGATTTACATCTATAATTTTAAATTCATAGCCTTTGCTATACTCTTTTATAAGAATATTACCAGGTGAGTAGTCTAGGTGCAGTACCCCTTGCTTATGAAGTTGATTTGTAAATTTAGCAAAAGCGTGATATATTGCCTCTTTTTTAGGATACTCTTTTGAGGTAAGAGGCTCTCTAATGGTAAAATCGTACTCAAAAGGTTCGCTTACAAAATAACTCTCTTTTAGCCTTCCTGCTTTTTTAAACTCTATATATCCAATGGGAGTAGGAACAAAATTTTGAATTTTTATGCTATTTAAGTAGGATTTTTTTGCTTTTCCATCACGAAAAAGAGCATAGGCAATTTGATTGATTAGATGAGGTATTTTAAAAGACTTAACCACATACTTTTTTCCCTCAAAATGAACTATTTTAATAGTATTGCGTTTTTTAAAAATTGTTTCACTACTATAATTAAAGTAGTTTTCGATATTGACAATTAAATCTTTTTGTCGTTCATTAAGTACTTCATAATTCATATATTTACCATCTCTTCTATTTGTCATTATGATACCATTTATTATTTTGTAAGAGTTTAGAACCTGTTTGATAAATAGATAGAAGCTCTTTTTCCATTGTTGAATCTCCAGTTAACTCTAGTCTCTTTTTCAAGGTGTGTTTGATATATCCACTCTTGTTTACCATACTTATAGTCTGTCCAGAGTTAAAGAGAGCAAATGGTTTAGATGAAGGTGTTAAAATAGAGTTAGAGAGTGTAGTAAAATGCCCTTTCCAGTTAAGTATGTCAACTAGTGTAGGCAATATATCAGCTTGTGAACCTATGGTTTTAATCACTTTTGGTTTAAATATCTTAGGTGCATAGATAACAAGAGGAATTCTCATCTCTTCTAGCTCTCTATTTTTTATGGAGATATTAGTACCCTCAAACATACTTGAATCATCTCCAAAGCCTATAGTATGGTCAGCCATAAATATAAAAATAGTATTGTCAAACCATGGCTCTTTTTTTGCTTTTTTCATAAAAAGTCCAAGTTTATCATCGGCATATTTTAGTGTATTTAAATAACCAAATAGATTTTTGTTATTGTGAGGATAGACTTCCCATTTTTTTCCAGGACTGTAAAATGGTGTATGTGTAGTAGAGGTGAATGCAAAAGATAAAAAAGGCTCTTTTTGAGTAGAAAGCTTTTTATATAGGAGGTCATACATGTTTCCATCCCATGTCCCAAATCTTGGTTTTGAATTTTTATCTTCATCTCCAACTGATGGCATATCTTCTGCTCCAAAATAGCTATCAAATCCTGCCATTTTAGAAATAGAATCAACTCTAAATGAGCCACGTTTTGAGCTTTGCATTGCAATAGTAGAGTAGTTATTCTCTTTAGCTAATGTACCTAAATAGCTTAGATTTGAGAGTTCAAGCCCTGAACCTAAAAAATTAAAATTTTTAAGAACAGGAATACCTGTTAAAAGAGCAGTTATTCCCTCTATACTTCTTTGTCCATTGGCATAAAAATTTGTAAACATTAGTCCATTTTTTGCTAGATTGTCTAAATTTGGTGTAACTTTTAGGTTGTTTTTACCAAAACTATCTACATACTTAGAACTCCAACTTTCAAGTAAAATAATGACTATATTGTACTTTTTTTCTTTAGTTTTTCTATGAAGCTTTCTTTCAAGAGGATACTCTTTTGAAGTAAATTCAAAGGGTTTAGAGGTCAATAGCTCTTGGGTTATTTTTAGAGCCTCTTTATCATCATAAAAATGATAGTTTACTCTCTTTTTTGATTTAGAAAATGTTCTATAGAGTGTATAGAATCCATTTAAGGCAAGATTTCCAGAAGCTGTTTTATTGACAACAAAAGCATCGGAGATAGAGAATGGTTTGCCTTGCACTCTTCCTCTAATTGACCCAACTAAAAGAGCTGTAATCAATAAGAATATGGCAATATTTGATAGGTAAGTATAAGTTCTATTTTCTGTTGAGATATTAGCGATTTTTTTAAATATAAAAAAGAGTATAGTTGCTAAAAAAATGAAAAATATTAGTAGAAACTTATATTCAAATAGTATGTCAATAAGTAGTCCTATATCGTTCCCTACAGCAGTAATTTCACTACCTACATGTCTGTGTACAAATTGAAAATATACCAAATCAGCTAAAATAATAAAAGTGATTAGTAGCAAAATTGTATACCAAATATAGACAATTATCTTTTGGAACTTTTGATTATTGGTAAATTTGAAAGGAAGAAAAAGGATTAATATAAATATTGCCGATGGTGTAGTAATAGAGATTAAATCAATACGTACTCCCATTCCAAAAGATTTTAGAGTCTCTAAATAGTTAAGCGTTGAGAAATCATTTGTATAGAGTAACCATAAAGCAAAACGCATAAGAGTTAGCATTATGAGACTTATCAATATAAAATATAGTAGCTTCTTTAGTTTTATCTGTAACATATATCTATTCTCACTTTTTATATAGCTCTTTTATTCATAAATATTTTCCTTGGTATTTTTCCACCTCTTATGCATCCAAAACCACTCTTTAGGGTGAGCCTCTATGGCTTTTTGCATGGCGTTAGCTTGTAGTTGTGTTAGTTTAGTTAAATCTTCTTCTTGATTATCTGTTTTTATGGTCTTAATTGGTTCATAAATCTTGACATGATAGTTTTTATAATCATCTGTAGAGATAAAAGCAGGAATCAAATCTATCTCAAATTTTCTTGAGAGTATTGAAGCTAAAGGAGTATGTGTAACAGGGTGGTTAAAAAAATCTACCTCTATGGATTGGTTAGGACGAATTGCTTGGTCAACAAGTATACCTACAGCTTTATTTTGTCCTAATGCTTTTATGCACCCTTTCATTGCCCCTTTTTTATAAACCATCTCTACATTAAAACGTTCACGGTTCTCTTTTAAGATTTTATCCATCAAGTCAGAGTCTAGTTTTCGTCCTACACCTACAAGAGTTAGATTAAATTTAATAGCAATAGATTGAGAGAGTAGTTCCCAATTTCCTTGATGACCTGTAATGAAAATAATCTTTTTACCTGCATCTTGATATTTTTTGACTATCTCTTCGCCTTCAAAAGTTACATTTTTAATCACCTCTTCTTTGCTCATTCCATCACGCTCTATAATGCCTAAAGTGGTGTCAAGTAGGTTCATAAAAGCAGAGATACCATAGGCTTTTTTCTCTTTGTTGCTAAGTGAATTACCAAAGGCTATCTCTAAATTGGTGTTAATAATCTTTTGATGTTTTTTACTAATAGTATAGGCAAACCAAGAGATACCTTTCATAAGTTTTATCATCATATCTCTTGGTAAGAGTTTTAAAATAAGTCCAAAAAACTTATAGAGTCCAAAGTAGAGATAATCAACCATTTAGTATCTCTTTAGCCATAAGAATAACCTTATGAGATGGAATTTTTTGAATAGAGAAGTCATTTTTATCAAGCTTATAGTGGTTAACTTTGCTTTTTGATTTAATTGTTCTATTGATAGGTGTCTGATAGACACGATTTACAGGAGTAGGTCCAAAGATAGTAATAGAGGGTACATTTAGCCCCCATGCCATGTGGGTAGGTCCTGTGTCATTTCCTATTAATAAATCAGATTTTGCTATTATCTCTTTTAGAGTATTTAAATCTATTTTTGGAAGAGCTTTTGCATAGTTAGAATTTTTTTCTATCCACTCTGCTTTTATTCTCTCTTCCTCTCCTCCCCATGCTATAAGAACATTCTCTTTTAAATGGTTGGCTACCTCTACAAACTTCTCTTTTGGATAGTTTCGGCTCTCCCAAGTAGAACCAATAATAAATATAATATTTTTTTTCTCTTTTGAAAAATACTCCTCTACTACTCTGTTCTCATTTGTATAAAATAGAAATGGCTCTTTATTCACAATCATCTGATGAGTAATTTCAATATCTAAAGGCTCACTCATTACTTTAGCATTTCGGTCAATGGTATTTTCATCGTAGGCTATCTCTATTTTACGATTATAGAAGTATGAAGCAACCCCCTCACGAATAGATTTTTTTGAAAACCCTGCAATCTTTTTGCCCAAAAGCTTAGAGGTAATTGCAGATTTTATGAGTCCTTGTGCATCAATAATCAAGTCGTAGTTCTCTTTAGCATAAGTTCTAACTTTTTTTAGTTCAGAAAAGAGAGCCATTCTATTTTTTTTGATACTTTTTAGATTAACAGTTAAAATATTGTCAATATGGGGGTTATTTTCTAAAACTTGTTTAAAGCCCTCTTCAACTATCCAATCTATTTGAATATCTGGTCTGGCTCTTTTTATAAACTGTAGGGCAACCATAGCATGGATAATATCTCCCATAGCAGAGAGTTTTACAATGGCAATTTTCATAATTTATTACTCTTTTTTAAAAATAGTCTTAAAGATTTTTTAGCTTTGTGGGTCATATTATACTCAATATGTTTTAAATACCATTGTAGTTGCTTTGAAGTTATGCCTCTTTTTTGGGCTTCATGTTTTAAAATGTATTGGGGTATTTTTATTGGTTGTTTACTGAATTTTTTTGCGATTTTTTCTACAGTTTTACCATGGCAGGTGTAGCATAGACGTGCAAATACAAAAGGTAGGTTAGTCTCTTTGTACCATTGGGTGGCTAAATCTATGCCTTTACCACCATTTAGGTAGTAGACAAGTGCTTTGTCACCAATAAGAACCTCTCCTTGTAAGTTTAAAACTTTTGCTAAACGATTAGATGAGGCAGACTCATGGTCTCTTTTGTTCTCTCCCTCTAAGACAAATACAGAGTAGACAGCTTGATGAGCAATAATTCCTAAGTTGGTACAGTTATACTTTTTTGACTCTATGCTAGAGATAAACCCTGCATCAATTTGGCGTTTATGTAGAGCTTTGTTGATTTGGCTTGGAACATCTCTTCTGTAGGCCAACCCTTTTTTTAGACCAGAATCAGGAAGATAGCGTTTTAAAAAGACTTGAAAGGGTAGTAGGTTAAGGTAGCTAATTGAGCCAAATTTCACAGTTCATCTCTTTCATAAAAAATTTAAGCATGATTATATCAAACAACTTTTATAATCACCTAACGTGTATTAATGTTAAAAAAGGAAGAGTGCGTGGTAAAAGTAGAATTTCTAGGACCAATATCGCAAGAGGTATTAGAACTAGAGGCAAAAACATTAGCAGATGTAGCAACTCAACTACAAAATATTGAGACTATTGCTCCATGGTTAGAAAAGTGTGCTGTAGCAGTTAATGACCAAATGGTATCAGATTTAAGCATAGTATTAAAATCAGGAGATAAAATTTCAATACTTCCTCCTGTGTGTGGGGGTTAAGATGGAGCTGTATCGTGGTTCACTTGATGTAGAGGCTATCTTTTCAAAATGGTTAAATGAGGAGAAGAACTCTAACTATGGAGCGTATATCCCATTTGTAGGAACAATTCGTGCTGAAGATGAGATTGAAGCGTTAAGCTTTGATATATATGAGCCAATTTTAGAGCAGTGGTTTCAAGGTTGGGTAAAAAGAGCTGAAGAGTTAGGGGCAAAGGTAAAGATGGCTCATGCTATTGGAGATGTACCTGTGCATACCTCTTCATATATCTCTGCTGTCTTCTCTCCTAAACGACGAGTGGCTTTAGAGCTTATTGATGAGTTTGTAGAGGACTTTAAGGCAAATGCTCCAATTTGGAAGTATGATGTTAAAGATGGAAAACGAATCTATGCAGAAGATAGAAGTACCCCTATGAGTGGTAGTGGACTATTAGCCTAGGGTGCGATTGCTATCGCACCAATATACACATGTGAAATAAATTTTAATCTCGTTCCCACCGTCTCGGTGGGAATGCATAGAGTTATTTTATTAAATAAATATTTTTTGTAAATATTAAATTCCAATATGCATTCCCAACGAGGACGTTGGGAACGAGTAGATATATAGTAAAAAAGGAAAAAAATAGAATGGCATTTATGCACTTCGACAAATCAATGGAAATTCTTAATGATATAGAGATTAGAAACTATAAAAAATCTAAAAAATATCTAACTAATGCCTTAGGCTATGTATTAGCCCAAGATATTGTTGCAGACCACAACTCTCCAGAGTTTCCTACCTCTGCAATGGATGGGTATGCTATTAAACATGAAGACCAACCCCTAAAACGGTTAAAAATCTCTAGTATCAACCCAGCAGGGGCTGATTTAGATGATGAGGTGATTGGTGGGCAGTGTATTAAGACATTTACAGGCTCACTTATGCCAAAAGGCTCTGATACGCTCATTCCTATTGAAAATGTAACGGTTGAGGGTAATGAGATTGTTATAGATGAGGAAGTTCCTTATGGTTTCTCTGTTAGAGCTGTGGGTGAAAACTATAAAAAGGGAGAGAAGCTTATAGAAAAGGGAACAAAGATAGACTTTGCAGATATTGGTGTTATGGCAAGTTTAAATGTTGTCTCTCCTTTGGTCTATGAGAAGCCTAGAGTCTCTATTCTCTCAACAGGTTCAGAGTTGTTAGAGTTAGGTGAAACACAAACTTCAGATGCACAGATACGAAGTTCAAATAACTATATTTTAGAGGCGTTGGTCAAAAAGTATGGTGGTGAACCAATGCAGTTGGGGTGTATTGCTGATGATAAAGAGAGTATCTTAAAAAATGTTGCCTCTGCACTTGAACAGAGTGATATTGTGGTAACTACAGGTGGAGTAAGTGTTGGAGATTTTGATTTTGTTAAAGATGTTATTGTAGAGCTTGGGTGTGAAGTTCTCTTTAAAGGGGTTCGTGTAAAACCTGGACAACATATTATGGTAGCACAAAAGGGTGACAAATTTATTGTTGGATTACCTGGGTTTGCTTACTCTTCAACAGTGACAGCTCTACTCTATGTAGTTCCATTGATTGCTAAGTTACAAAATAGTAAATCTACTATACGTACAGTCGAAGCAACTTTACGTTCTCCTTTTAATAAACATATTAAAAAAGAGGAGTTTACAGCGTGTCACTATAGTTTAGAAGATGGGCAATATTTTGTGGACTTTGATGGTAAAAAGTCAGGAACTTCTGCAATTTTGACAAATATGTTAGGTTCAACAGCTCTGTTAGTAACCTCTGAAGATGATGAACCTAAAGCTGTAGGAGACAGAGTTAAGATACTTCTTGTAGATTAATCTTTTCTATAAATGATGTTGGTACGCATCTTTAGATAGAGTGCCAACTCTGCAACAGTTTTACAGCCACTGTTTATTGCTTCATTTAGTATCTTTTTATTCGTTTTTGCATTCATTTAAAATCCTTTTTATTGCAAATATCATAAAATTATAATCTTTTTTTCTTAGTTAAGTTATAAATATGTCAAATTGTAATATAATTTGATAAAAAATAATAAAAGGTTAAAAGATGTATGATTTAAAAAAGATAATAAAAAAGATAAAAGAGATAATTGCTTTAGAGAAAAAAGGTAAAAAGGTATTTGACAAAGATGTAGCTAATGCATTGGCTATTCCTCAAACAACTTTTGCTACCATGAAAAAGAGAAACTCTATTCCTTTTAAAGAGATACTTGAGTACTGTGCAAATAAGAAGATAAGTATAAATTGGCTCTTTTTTGACCAAGCTATTGAGATGTTAGCAGAGGAGACAGATAAGTTCTTTCAAGTACACTACTTTGCAGACATAAGAGCAAGTGCAGGGGGTGGGGCTTTTAACTTTGATGACAACTATGAAGTCCTCTCTATTGATAAAACCATTATGAATAATATCACAGCATCATCAAGTGAAGTTTTAGAAGCAATCAATGTTGATGGTGAGTCAATGGAGCCCACACTTCAAGATGGTTCAATTGTTTTTATTGATAGAAATCAGACCAATATTAGTAAAGATGGTATTTTTGTTGCTTCAACTACAGCAGGACTCTTTATAAAGCGTATTAGACAACGTGCTGATGGAATGATTGAGTTAATTTCTGATAATAAAGCCTATAGTCCTGAGATAATTACACCTGATGAAGTTGAAATTGTTGGAAGAGTTGTAGGAAATATCGAAAGTCTGTAATAAAAATTTAGTATAATTTACTAAAAAAAAGGTAAAAGATGAAGAAAAATATTATTCTTATAGGTTTTATGGGTGTGGGCAAGGGAACAACTGCAAGAGCCTATGGAGAAAAATATAAATGTTTCAATATAGATACAGACGATTTAATTGAATCTAAGGAGAATAGAAAGATTAAAACTATTTTTGAAAAAGAGGGAGAGAAATACTTTCGTGCATTAGAACAGGAGTGTGCCAATTGGATTGAAAATTCAGTTGATAATACTCTTATCTCTTGTGGAGGTGGTTTTTATAAGGTAAAAAATCTAAAGAAGTTGGGAACAGTTGTTTTTTTGAATGCTTCTTATGATTGGATATACAATCGACTCTCTACAGCAGAAAACTCAAAGGCAAAACTAAAAAAGCGTCCACTCTTTTCAGAGCCAAAAAAAGCAAAGAAGTTGTATAAAGAGAGAGAGAAGGCTTATAGAAAAGTTGCTGATATTGTTATTAATATGGAAGATAAAGATTTAAAGGGTATTATTAAAGAGATACATAAAAAGACTAATATATAGTAAGTGAATTACTTTATTATGTAAAATTTAAAAATTTTTTGATAATTTTCAAAAAAACCTTGACAAGTAAAAGAAAATCTCCTATAATACGCGTCCAAGAACAATGGGGACGACTTAGAGTTTAAGTCAAGAGAGTCACCGAAGTTTTTAAGTGGTCTTTAACAACTAAATATAAGAAAACGAAACAAACGTCTATTTGAGTTTTTTTCGATATTTTTTAAAATAAAAATACGATAAAGAGAAAACTTAATTAGAAATTTTTAAGTGATTCTCTGAAATAGGTTTAAACTTATTTTCATTAATTTTAAT
>JALVXC010000035.1 GCA_027038275.1 Campylobacteraceae bacterium
ATACTTTAACAAAAAAACAGCTAAAATAACAGATGACTACACAGGAACGATTACTATATATAATAGAGAGATTATCAAAAGAGCCTTGTTCAACTAAAAAACTTACCCAAGAGATTTTTGAGACAACTGATAAAAATAAACAACGCCTTGTTCAGATGGATATTAGTCTGTTAAAAAACCATTTTAAAGATAAAATGGTTACCCTCTCAAACAAGCATAAATTTATAGAGCTTCCCTATTTTATCAAAAATATTACCACTACAGATGGAATTAAGATGAAAGAGTTGATTGAGTTTATGATGGTTTTTGATAATAAAATGCTCTCTATGTTTGAAAAAGAAGAACCTCTACTAATCAAAAAGCTTAGAGAAGATATTAAGAGTATCTATCTTATTCATGAACCCCCTTTAGAGATACTCAACTCAGTTTTTTTAGAAGATATAAAAAGAGCCATTAAAGGCAGACGCTATGTGACTCTAAGCTATAAGAGTAATATGTTTGAAACTTATACAGATGTACAGATACACCGTATTATCTATGCTAGTGGTAATTGGTATATTGCTATTCATGACTCTAATTGGGAGAAAAAGTATAATCTTTTACGTATCAATTTTATAAAAAGTCTAAAAGTGGAATCAAAAACTTTTCATAGAGACATAGAGATAGAAAAAGCTATTGATAATTTTCAATCGCTCTTCTCTAAACCTGATTCAGAGCCTTTTGAGGTGATTGTAGAGGTATCTTCAAAAATCATGAGACACTTTAAACATAAGAAACATCTAAAGTCTCAAAAGATTATAGAAGAGAGTAAAAGAGGTTTGAGGATTAGTTATGAGGTTACAGACCCTTTGGTAATTGTGCCACTTATAAAGCAGTGGATGCCCTATATTGTAGTTATCTCACCTAAAAGTATTCAAGAGTTATTATGTAAAGATGTAGAATTTTTTTTAAAAAAACAGCAAGGGCTACTCCATGATAAAAAAACTATTTAATCAAAATCAAATAATACAAGCTATAGATAGATACCGAAAAAGTGGAAAGCCTGTACGAGTTATTTTAAATTCAATTAAAGATTTAAATACTAAAAAACACCCCTTAGAAGCAATATTACCACTACAATGGATTTTTGAATCACTTATTAAAAAAATTTTAGAAAATAATAATGTAAAATATTCAAATATCCTCAGTAAGAATCTAAAAGAGTATTTTAAGTTATACCCACATAGCCTTTTAAATAAATATAAAATAAAAGAGGTAAGAGACCTTAGAAACTATTTTCAACATGGTGGAGTAATTAGAGACAATAGGATGTCTAGGATGATTAACTCCTTTATTTTAGCCATAGAGTTTATTGCAATGGAAGCAAATATAGATTTAAATAGTTTTGTTCCTCAATTTTCCATAGAAGATATGGAAAAATTTGCAGAAGAGAATAAGATAGAGGAAGAGTCTGAAAAAAAGAGTTATATAAAATATTTGATTATTCCCTTTAGTGCTATTGTTGCTTACTATTTTTTTGTATATCAAAATAAAATAACTTTTTTAACAGGCTCTCCTACAGGAACATATTATCTAATTGCTCAAGATATAAAGAAAACAATTGCTTCTAATCTAACGGTTTTAAAATCAGAAGGTTCTATGGATAATTTAAAGCATATTGGATTGAGTAAAGAGAGTAATCCAATAATTACATTTGTTCAAAATGATGTTCTGAAATATCTATCAAAAGAGGCTCATTCAGGAGATATAGATAAACAAAAAATCTTAAATAAAACAAAAATTCTTATGCCTATTTATGATGGAGAGATTCATATTTTAGTTAGAGAAGATAATTTAGATATTCAAAATTTTAGAGACCTAAAAGATAAAAAAATCAGTATTGGAATGAAAGATTCAGGCACAGCCATAACTGCAAAAGCACTCTATTTTAAACTCTTTCATGAAGAGATAGATAAAATATATCAGCCTTTTAAAGAAGCTTTAAAAGCTCTAAAAGATAGAAGTATTGATGCTGTTATCTTAACAGGAGGTCAACCATTATCTAAACTCAATAAAAATAGAATTGGTGTTAGATTGATTTCATATAAGGGAGAGCCATTAGATGGATACTCTATAGGTTACATCAAAAAAAGTTCTTATCCTTGGTTAAAGGAGGAGAAGATTAGAACTCTATCTGTTAAATCTTTTATTGTCACAAATATTGACTCTAATAGAGAGAATCTTCTCTATCTTAAAGAGTTTCTTGAAAAATTAAAAGAGTATAAAATCAATTTAAGAAATAACAAGGATGTAAAAGTCTCTCACCCAAAATTAAAAGATTTAGCCCAGCAGAGATGTCTTCCTTCTCTACCTATAGGATTAGAGTATCATCAATTTGTTAAATGGGATACCCCTTGGTGTAAAAAATAGTAAAACGAAAATAATCTTCGCCTAATTGTTTTATAATTCTTAAAATAAACTTTTAGGAGCGAAAAGATGGAAACATTTCTTTTTATACTATTTATCTTTGTTTTTTTTATAGCTATTGTATCAGGTGATGGTTCATCAGGTGGTAGTGGTGGTTCAGGCTCAGGTGGATGTGGAGGCTGTGGTGGCTGTGGCGGGTCAGGAGGTTGATGATGAGATTTGTTCTACAGTGGCATCTAACTGAAAGATGTAACCTTAGTTGTACGCATTGCTATCAAAATGAAGAGATTATTAAACATGAGTTGAGTTTAGAAGAGAAGTTTATGGTGGTTGATAAGTTTGTAGATTTTATTAAAACCTTAAACAAGGAGTCATACTCAAGAGGTGTTCTAAACATAACAGGTGGAGAGCCTTTTGTATATAAAGATTTAGAACCCTTGTTGGAGTATATATCTAGGTTTAAAGAGTATCTCTCTTTTAACTTTCTATCTAATGGTACATTGATTAACGATAAAACCATTGCACTTCTCAAGAAGTATAAGCCCATTTTTGTACAGATTAGTATTGATGGAGATAGAGAGACACATGACAAAATACGAGGAGTAGGGGCTTTTGATGTCTCTATGAAAGGTATTAAAAGACTCAAAGAGAATGGGATTAAAGTTCTTATCTCTTTTACAGCACACAAACAAAACTATAAAGATTTTCCAAAGGTAGTCAAAATTGCAAATGATGCTGGGGTCGATAGAGTTTGGAGTGACAGAATGATACCTGAAGGGGTTGGAGTAGGGATGCAAGATGACCTTCTATCTCCACAAGAGACCTTTGAGTATGCAAAGCTTATGAAGCTTTCGCAGATAAAAAACAGACTCAACCCATTTACAAAAACAGTGGTTGCAACAGATAGGTCATTGCAGTTTGTTCCTCATATAGAAGATGCACATCAGTGTGTAGCAGGAAAGATAATGTTTGCTCTATTGCCAAATGGAGTAGTATTGCCTTGTCGAAGATTGTTTATTGAGGTAGGAAATATTAAAGATAAAACCTTTGAAGAGATTTATTATGAGAATGAGTTTGTTCAAAAACTAAGAGTTCCGAACCCTAAAATAGAGGGTTGTGAAGGGTGTTCTTTTGAGAAGAGTTGTAAAGGTGGGCTTCGTTGTTTGTCTTACTCTGTGACAGGAGACCCATTTAAAAAAGACCCAGGGTGTTGGCGTTAGATTTGATAAAAATGAAATGGATTAAATATATATTATGTATATTCATAATGGCAATGTCAGGTTTTATTCCTGATATTGTTGTGATAACTTATTAGAATAAGTGCCAGACGTTGAATATTCACCTCTAATTAAAACCACCTACCAAAACAACATCATCTCTATCTCTCTCAACCTCCAATAAATCTCTAGTAAACCCACTCTTAGAAAAGAGAATATAGTACCCAATAGGTAGCTTTAGTTCTATCTTCTTACTTTTTCTCTCCAACTCTTCTAGTATATCTACACCTACTTTTTTGTTCGAGTATTTGCACTCACCCACTAAGATAAACTCTTCACCTACGCCTACTACATCTATCTCTTCATCTTTACTCCACCAACGACCAGCCTTTAAAAGAGGATAGTTTTTAAGTACATAATCTACTGATAAATCTTCATAAACCTTTGCAACAAAACCTGAAAAATTCTCTTTTATTTTGACCATAGCATAGTTGGTATTTCCCAACTCTAACTGACTTCTATATGGCAGAACATAAGAGAACCAAAATCTAAAAAAGTTATCTTTGATAAAGTAGAGTCCCTTTTTGCTTTTGTTAGGAAGTTTTTCAGTAATAGGAACTTCTTTATAAATAACCTCTAACTCAATCAGTTTACTTATAAATGATGTGATGTTTTGCACATTTTTATTTAACTTCCCTGCAATATTGCCTAACTTATGCTCTCCATTGGCGATAGTCTCTAAGATTGTAAAGTAGGTCATCGGTTCATTGACCTCATTTTGCAAAATAAATCTAGGCTCTTCATAGAGAAAAGCGTTTTTATCTAAAATATTTTTCTCTATAGCTTCAAAAATATTACCACTATCTTTAAACAGCTCCAGATACTTAGGAACACCATACAAAACAGCATAGAGTTCAATCAGCTCAATCTCACTCTTAGTAGGAAAAAAAGCAGAGAGATACTCAAAACTCAAAGCATCAAGTTTAATACTACTCGTTCGCCGTCCATAAAGAGGTGAAGTGTAAGAGAGTGTCTGCTCATACATCATAGAGATAATAGAGCCACAAAGAATTAAATGGATATTTTTACTTTTGAGTATCTCATCAACAATATATTGAAATTGAGATGGGATAGATTTATCAAGCTTTCCAAGATATTGAAACTCATCAATCACCACCACCACTTTTTTAGGGAGGTTCTGCTTGGCTAAATAGGAAAAAATCTGTTCAAAACTCTTTAACTCAATCTCTCTTAGAAACTCATCTTCTAAAAAATCAGCTGCTAGATTTTTAAAGCGTTCTATAACAGTAGGTAGTGCTTCAAGTGTTACTAAAAAGTAGATGTAGGGTTTAGAGGAGATAAACTCTTTTAAAAGTGTAGTTTTTCCAACTCGTCGTCGTCCATACATTACAGTAAATCTAAAGTCACTGTTTGTGTACTCCTCTTCTAGTAGTTTTAGTTCTTTTTGACGATTGACGAACATATTTAGCCTTTTATCGTTTTTCGATTATTATAATATCAAAACGATAGTTAGAATTGGGTAAAATTTAAAAAAGATAAAGGCTTAAAAGAAGATAGGCTTATTGGAGTAGAAACTTATAAACTTTTATTAAAAAATCTTCAAGAAAATACTAAACAAAAATAGTAAAACGAAATATAGTTTCGTTAAAATCCTTTATACTACGATTACAAATAAACATAAAGGACATAAAAAATGAAACGAAAAACTATATTAAGTAGCCTATTGGCTTTGAGTCTACTCTCAACTCTCAATCTATCAGCAGGTGGATTTGGTACAAATGAAAATAAGAAACCTCAACTCTTAAAGGGTTCAGATGGGAAAGCGTATCAGTATGTTATCTGTACAGCACAGAAAGATGGTAGCTACTATCAAGCAGGTAAGAGACTAAAAAACCTTTTGGGAAAAGATTTTAAAACCGATAAACCTTTGGCTTCAGCAGAGACAACAGATGGCTCACGTCAAAACTATGAGCTTATGAACAATGGAGTTTGTAATGTTATCTTTATCCAAGAGGACTATTTGGCTTTTTTAGAGGGAAAAGATAAAACTTTCTTTGATGAA
The DNA here is from genome assembly GCA_027038275.1 of Campylobacteraceae bacterium. Lineage (GTDB taxonomy): Bacteria > Campylobacterota > Campylobacteria > Campylobacterales > Sulfurovaceae > UBA1140. Next base: position 5,707 of record JALVXC010000035.1, read on the forward strand.
AAATCGGTGGTCACTTTAGAGAGAACTGAAAATGTACAGCTTATTATGAAAAAGGGTGCATCAGAAGATGATTTACAATCAGCAGATGCAAAAGTTTTGGTAGGGCTTCTTAACTCTGGTGGGGCTGTCTCTTGGGAGCTTATTAGAACACTAGAAAAAGGGTATGCAAAAGCCAAAATTGTCAATGGAGACATAGATATCTCGGCACTATCTGATTTAGATAGAGGAAAGGTTGATGCAATCATTAGAACCTCTCATCTTGACCCAACACACGATATGTTAGCACAAAACATAGCCAAAATGAAAGGGATTGAGTTTATAGATTTTGATGATAAAGAACTCAATGATAAAGTCAATTTTGGAGATGGAGAGAAGTCTATCTATAGAGTAGTTGATAGTCTAATAGATAAAGGGGTCGTTTTCAATACAACGGTTAAAACTTTAGAGACTCATGTAGCCATTGTTATTGACAAAGAGAAGATGAATAAAGAGCAAAAAAACAGAATACTCAAAGTTATCACTCAAAATAGCAATAGTCTTTTTTAGGAGGATAGAATGCACTATTTAAAATCACTAAATGTTCAAGTAGCTATAGGAATAGCTCTTGGAATCGCTTTTGGTATCTTGTTACCATCGTTTGCTTTGGAGCAGAAACTTATAGGAGATATGTTTGTAGCTCTTTTAAAGATGCTAGTAGTCCCTTTGGTTTTTGCCTCTATCTATACAGCATTAACAGGTTTGGAGTCTGTTGAAAAGCTCAAACAGATTGGATTTAAGACCATTGGATTGTATCTTCTTACTACAGCTTTAGCTGTTTTTTTGGCTATTTTTGTGATGAACCTTTTTCCTATTGGTGAGGTGACAAGTTCAGCAGGGTTGGAGTATGCAAAGGCTAGTGAGATTAAGCCCTTTTCCTTTCACGATATGATTATGAGCTTTATTCCATCAAATGTATTTAACTCTCTTGCACAAGGGTATATGATGCAAGTTATCGTATTTGCTATCTTCTTGGGGTTAGCATCATTTAAGTTGGAGAAGAAGCACCAAGATGTACTCTTTGACCTATTTACAGCGATTAACAATGCGATGTTTTTTATTGCTAAATGGATTATAAATCTAACTCCAATAGGTGTTTTTTCTCTAATTGCATATATTATTGCAAAACAGGGAATAGATGTGATATTTGGTCTTTGGCAGTATATGTTGGTGGTGTTAGTTGTCATTGCTATTCACGCTGTTGTAACCCTACCGATGCTACTCTCATTTTTTGCAAAGATTAATCCATATAAGTACTTAAATGCAGTAAAGGAAGCTCCTCTTATGGCTTTTTCAACGGCTTCAAGTACAGCAACACTTCCTGTAAGTCTGCAAGTGGTTCAAGAGAAAGGTGGAGTAAGCAAAGATAGTGCAGGGTTTGTACTTCCACTTGGTGCTACGGTCTCTATGGATGGAACGGCTGCGTATCTAACCATTGCTGTACTCTACATTGCAAATTTAGCAGGTTTATCTATGAGCATAGGAGACCAATTGATTTTGGGTTTAACTGTTGTTGCACTTAGTGTTGGGGTCGCTGCGTTACCTAGTGCCTCTTTGGTGATGATGGTGGTTATATTAAATCAAGTGGGGCTTCCTGTTGAGTATTTGGCAATAATTGTAGCAGTGGACAGAATACTAGATATGGCTAGAACCTCTTTAAATGTTACTTCGGATTTAGTTGTGACTAAAATTGTTGATACTTTAACAAGAAAAAAGGTTAGTAAATAGAATCTACCCATAATCTTGTACCTTTCTCTCATATACACTCCCACGCAGTGATGGGAGCGAAGAAAAATCAAGGAGATGTAAAAGCTCAATATAATCTTGGAGTTATATATGAAAAAGGTAAAGGAGGAGTAAGAAAAGATTATAAAAAAGCTGTAGAACTTTATCGAAAATCAGCTGACCAAGGATTTGCACCATCTCAATCTAATCTTGGAAATATGTATTCTCAAGGTTTAGGGGTTAAACAAGATTATAAAAAAGCTGTAGAGCTTTATAAAAAATCAGCTGACCAAGGAGATGCAGAAGCTCAACATAATCTTGGACTTATGTATGTTCAAGGTTTAGGAGTAAAGCAAGATTATAAAAAAGCTAAAGAACTGTGGCAAAAATCAGCTGAGCAAGGAGTTGTAAATGCTAAACGTAATCTTGCTACTCTTTGTCAAAAATATTCTTGGGTTTGTACTCAATAGATAAGTTTAAAATTAGAGACTTATCTTATAATTTTTTAGGAGTGAAAGTATGAAAATGTTTTTTAAGATTTTATATTATATTCTTTTGGTTGCCATATTGTTATTTCTCTACTATTGGGATTTTGGTTTAGCTTTTATTCTATCCCTTACAATAATAATAGGTATGTTGTTTCCTAATAGTTCATCAGATTATATTAGTGGTGGCATAATTGAAGATGAAGATGATTGTCTTGGTTTTGGTAGTTGTAGTAGTAGTTGTAGTAGTAGTTCAAGTAGTAGTTGTTCAAGTGGTGGGGGAGATGGAGGAGGTGGCGATGGTGGTGAAGGTTGAATTTATTCCCCCACCAACAAATGCCACTCAATCCCTTCAGGTGTAGAGAGGGTAGCGACTAACCCCTTCACTGCACTGCTTCACCTTTAGCAGATATATAAAATATTATTGTAAATATTGAGTATATAAGTAATATTTTTTTATTGCTTTACAAGTCTCATTATTTTCCAAAGATTCTAAACTACATTCAAAAGATTTATTCTTAAATTTATAATACAATGAATTTTTATATTTACTAAGTATTGGAGTTGGTTTTTTAGTAAAAATATTATTCCCAAAGTATTCTTTATTATTAAAATTAATATTGTTAATAGATAGTAATGTTGGTAATAAATCTACTTGAGAATATAAACTATCTTCTAAATGATTAAATTTACTAAAATCATGATTTTTTGTAATAAATATTAAAGGTATTTTGGATAGTTTTTTATAGTTACCTTTGAGTGCATACTTTTGAAAATCAACTCCTTTATGAGGGTTATGATCAGCCGTAATAATAATTAAAGTTTTATCATCTAATGGTATTTTCTCTATAAATTTCTTTAATTCATTATCAATCCACCTTAATGTATGAATAATATGATTTTCATTAGGATATTTTTTCAATATCGCATGTGGCACATAAGTTCCTGGCTGATGAAAATCAATAGTTTTTACAACCATTAATAATTTATTGTTTTTATTATTATTAATTATGTTCAATGATTTATCATATAAAGTATCATTATGAAATCCCCAACCAGATGATTTGTTTCCATACTCTTTTTCAAGCTTTTCTTTATAAATCCATTCATATGGATCAAAAGATTGAGGATAATAGTTACCCATAATTCCATAGTATTGAGAGACAGCATTTATTAAATATGTTGAATAATTTTGCTTCTTAAAGTAATGAAATATACTGTTGGAATTTGTATTTAAATCTAACTTTGATTTTAATATTGCTGTCATACCATAATCTGTTGGCATATTAGAAGTATAAAAATTGTTTAAGTGAAAATACTCACCTAATAATTTGTCAAAATAAGGAGTCACATCTGAAGAGATTTTTTTATTATAGTGGTGTAAAAAATCTATACTTAATGATTCAAATATTATAAAAATAATTTTATCATATTTCTTTTTATACAAAGAATCTTGAACACTGTGTTCTAAATTTAATCTAGCTAATATCGCTAAATCTTCCTTCGTAAAGCTTATCTTTTTAGTTTGTTGATTTGACTCTTTTGGATACTTAAAATCATAAAAAGATGTAAGATAAGTATATAATGAATTTTGGCAAATTTTATTTACTTGAGTATCTTGCTGTATTCTTATATAATCATATAAAACTAACACTTTTCTTATCGTATACTTATCAGCAATAAATAAGATATGATATGAAGCAAAAAGACTTATAAATAAAATAAATATATTTTTAATCCCTTTTCGTCCTATTCTATCTATTGATACAAATCCTTTATTTAATAAAATATAAATTAATATATTAAATAAGATTGGCAATACTGCAATCAATAATATTTCACTGTTAGTGTAATTTGTTAGGTATCCCTTAATAGACTCGATATTAATGTTTGAATAAATTATTGGTTCTATTAATTCAAAAGTAGTGTAATAATATACATATATACCAATATTTAACAATAAAATAATATTTAGTATTAAAAAATATACTAAAATTGATAATTTACTTATATGTTTAAATAAAAAATACTTTATTACTAGCACAATAAATAATTCAATGAAGATAGATAAAGCAATCTGAAATAGATATATTATATTTAGATCAATATTACTAACATTCAACATATTTAACTTCAATAAAAATAAGATTAGAGCAACTATATATAGGTCTAAATTCTTTTTGATGATTTTATTAATCACATGAAAATAGTTCAGTACTATTACTACAAGTATACTTGTAAACTGAGCTAAAATAAAATTATTTACTACTTCTGGGTGTGCTGCTAAATCATATAAACGATTATTAATTGTTAGTATATCTATAATCCAATATATGAAAAATAAAATAGGAATATATAATAAGAATTTATATTTCATATCTTGTATACCAAGCATTATCTTTTTTATTTTTACAGTCATTAGTTTTTCCTAGTATAATTAATGTGAACCTCACTCTCCCAAATCATAGATTATGGGAGAGGCTTCCTTTGTCATGAATACGAGATAAGAGGAGTAATTTTTAGCAGAACTAAGCAACCTCTCTTAACTTAATTAACGAAGACAAATTATGACAGATCCTGTTTACAAGCCAAGGAACTTTTGCCTCAACTTGCAACCTTGACTTTTCAGACAAGGGTTTATATGCTATTAATGTTTTATCTGATTACAGTTTTTATATCTAATCAGAACCTCATACATTAAGATTTTAAAGAACTTAGGAATAATTAATTAAGTCTTTTTCTCTTATTTTAGGAGAGTGCTTAATTAACAATTCTATGTTATTATATGTTTTTTTATATTATAAAAAACTTATTAGAGCATAAAGATAAGGGGTCAAAAAGATAAGTGGTCAAAGCTACTTTCATAAATAAAACTTAAACATACCTTTATTTTAAGTCTATTAAAATTGATGACTACTAAGATTGATTTTAGTTTTTTTGTTTGATGAAATCGAACCTACAGAATTTGAGTTTTTATTTGACAGAAAAAATAAAAGTGTGTATAATTACACAATAAGGAGATGTATGCCTACAGTATTTAGATATGATGGTTATAGATTTTATTTTTATAGTAATGAACATCTACCTGAACATATACATATAGAAAATGGAGATGGATATGCACGAGTTGTATTAAAAACCTTAGAAGTAACCGATAGCTATAATTTTAAATCAAAAGAACATAAAAACAAAATAGAAGGAGCATGGTATGAGTACTTTAAAAAATAAAATTTTAATAAAATCAGTAGGATTTGGTTCAGATAGACTTTTTATTGAATTAAATACTGGTAGAGTATTGGTTGTTCCCTATAGCTATACTAAACGACTTGAACAGGCAACACAAGATGAGTTAAGAGAGTATCGACTTATTGGAGGTGGTCGAGGGATTCATTTTCCTTTAATAGATGAAGACATCTCTGTAGAGGGAATTATTCGTGACTTTGGAAATGAGATTAAAAGAGTTAATATATCTTTACCTATATTACTATTGGACGAAATAGATAGTTTTGCTCAAAAACATCATTTAAGTCGTTCAGCACTTTTGCAAAAGGCTACTAGTGCATATATTGGGGGGCTTAATCTCTAACTCTTTGGCTATAAAATAAGGGTCAAAGCTACTTTCATAAACAAAACTTAAACACACCTTTATTCTCATTCTAGCAAAATTAGTTTACAAATTTTGTAAATCAAATTCCAATATGCATTCCCAACGAGGACGTTTGGAACGATTCAAGAGGTGGAGAAGATGTGATTTTTGGGTTTGAAGAGTGTGAAGATGCTCTTTTGGAGCTTAGGGAGTGAGGGGAAAGAGGATATATAGTAAAAATTAGTTTGTCTCTTTTTTCATTTTTTAAGTTTTGTTATCTATTTATCTATTTGGGGTCAGGAACTTTTTTTTTGACACTTTAATTAAAAAATAGTGTTCAGATATAGATTAGTTAACTAAATATTTACACATTTATTCTATTTTTCGATAAAGTACGAAATATTAAATGTAGAAGGCTATATCATGGGCATCAATCAGATTGAAGAGTTAAATCAAAAGAGATTTAAAAAGAGACAAGAGGTTGAAATCTTTTTTAATAATCTAAAAAATATTACTAGAGATAGAGAAGTTAACTTCAATTTAGAAGATATAATATTTGATTTAACAGGTTTGATAGATAAGTTCAGTAGAGATACCATTAAAATCTCAATCTTTTCAGAGGTTAGTAGTGGTAAGAGTACATTTTTAAACACTTTGGTCTTTAACCAACCTATTTTAGAGTCCAAAATAGGAGAGACCACTGCTAAAATATTTCATATTAAATATGGTGAGAGACACACCATAAATGGTATAGAGATAGATAATCTTTTAGATATAAAAGAGCAGATAGCCCAAGAGAACCGTAAAAACTTAGACAGAATGAGAGAGAATCAGAACCTAATAGAGACTCAATCTGTTATTACTCTACCTCATGAAAATCTAAAAAAGGGGATAGAGCTATATGATACTCCTGGTTTTGCGAGTATAAAAGAGAAAAAAATTCTTACAATGCTCAAAGAGGTTGTAAGTCAATCTGATGCAACCATTTTACTACTAGATATTTCACAAGGAATTAAAGAGAGTGAGCGTCTTTTTATTAAGAAGATACTTCACAATATTCAAATCAATAAACGCTTTATTGTCCTCAATAAGTACGATAGTATAGTCAATGAAGATGACCTTGCTCTAAAATCAAAAGAGGAGATAGCCCAAGAGATAGCCACGCTTATAGAGGAGATAGAGAGTACACTTCAAATACTTCAAGATGACTCTACACAGAAGATAAATAGCTTCTATCTCTCTGCTAAAAAAGCTCTAGTAGGAAAAGTACAGAACAATGCTCTTAAATTAGAAGAGAGTCGTTTTCCTATCTTTGAAGAGGCATTTTGGAAAAGAGTAGTTGAAGCCAAAGATGAGGTATTTGAAGAGAATATCCAAACATTTGATAGAGTCAAAGAGATAGTAAAAGAGAAGTTAAAAAGAGAAAAAGAGATACTTTTAAAAAAGCAGAAGAGACTAGAGGTAAAACTTGCCTCATCTTTGGAGAATCAAAATAGAATTTTAATATTGGAAATAGAGATAAAAAAGTTAAAAGAGCTTAAAAAGAGTAGCACAAAGATACAAAAGAGTCTTAACTTACAAGAGCATATAGTTCGTGAAGATATTTTATATATGTTAAGAGTTAATCTAGCTTCGGAACTATTAAATATAACCTATTTAGAGAAATTAAGATTTTGGAGACTAAAAGAGAGATACCAAAAGAGTGTTATTTTTGTTATGCAAAATGCTACCTCTTATATTGTAGAACAGCTTAACTCTCTTATCTCAAAGAGTATGGAGTACAGAGATAAGCTAGAGGCTATTTTATGGAGTATAAATCAAAATATAACAGAGCCATTAGCTCTACCAAAGCATAAAAAAATAGATTTAGAAGAGACAATAAACAGAGTCATAGATAAAATGCAGAGCTACATAGCATGGGATATATCTACTCTTTTTGCTCTTTTAATCTATGATATTTTTACTAAAGAGAGTGAAGAGTTAGAGCCATCTTATGTGGAGTTAATGCGAGAAATATCAGATATGAAAAGAGAGCTAAGTATTGAAGCCTTTAATGCAAAGTATCAGATAGAAGAGTATATCTCTAAAGTAGAGAGTGAGATAGAGAAGATAAAAGAGAGTAAAAAGGAGCAAGAGAGTTTACAAAGAGAGATTGAAAAGGTTTCTCTTTTTATTGAAGATATAAATAGGTGGGTTGGGTAGTTAACTTCCAAAATTCTCCAAAAAATAACTAAACGAAATATAGTTTCGCTTAGTTATTTTATAACCTTTTCTACATTACCCTACATTCCCATCCAAACACTTAACGAGGAATATTAACTTCCATACATTAATAAAAATCATTTTTTTCTTTAAATCTTTCTTTTTTGTCTAAAGTCTAGTATTAATTAACTTCATAACTTTAAACTGTTTTTTTCTCTATATTTTAATTTTTTTTGATTTTAAAGTAATTATTTATAATAATTAATAGTATTTTTACTTTTAATAATTATAATTTGTGAGTAAATAATTTAATATATTTAATAATTTGTTTAAATAAAAAAAGGAAAAAGAAATGAAAACATTTAACAAAAGGCTAAGAGCTATTTTGTTGCTAATAGGTATATTAGTATTTACAGTACCTACTTTTGCAACAACAGCAGATGCAGGGGCAGACAAAACACTAAACATTACACCTAGTAAAAGAGCTGTCTATTTAAAAGGCTCAGGAACAGGAGAAGAACCTTTAACTTATAAATGGTATGAAGATGGAAGGTTTATTGGACGTGGTGCAGGTCGTTGGTATGTCATTACTAAAAGTGGTGAACATAATATCACTTTAGTTGTAAGAGATGCTAATGGTAGTAGTGCTACAGATACAATGGTAGTAACAGTGAACAAAGCAACAGCCAATGCAGGAGAAGACCAAGAGAGTAACTCTACATTAGTTCATTTAAGTGGTTCAGGAACAGGGAAAGCTCCTTTGAAATATAAGTGGTATGAAAAGGGTCATTTTATTGGAGAAGGGCAAAGTTATGATTATAATATTTCTCAAAATGGTCAACATGAGATTACTTTAGTTGTAACAGATGCTAATGGAGCTAAGGCTAAAGATAAAGTAGTAGTTACTATAAATAGTGGAGTAGATACACCATTAACAGCTAATGCAGGACCAGATAAAACACTTAATATTACACCGAGTAATAGAGCAGTCCATTTAAAAGGTTCAGGAACAGGAAAAGCTCCTTTGACTTATAAATGGTATGAAAGTGGTAAGTTTATTGGAACAGGTGCTAGTCGTTGGTATGGCATTACTAAAAATGGTCAATATAAGATTACTTTGGTTGTAGCTGATGTTGATGGAAATGAAGCTAATGATACTATGGTAGTTACTGTAAATAATGGAGAACCTATTAGTAAAAATCAAGAGATTAATATTACATGTGATAGAGCTGTTTTTTATTTAAGGGCAGAAGAATTCGTAGGGGAAGAAATAGGAGATTCTCCTTTGACATATAGGTGGTATGATAATGGAATATTTATTGGTTCTGGTACACATCGTTGGTATGTTTTTACTCAAAATGGTCGATATGAGATTACTTTGATTGCAGTGGATGTTCATGGCAATACAACTAGAAATACAATAATCTTTAATGTAAATATACCTAATTTAAATGATGGTCTAGTAGCCCACTATGAGTTTGAAGGAAATGCAAATGATAGTTCGGGGAATGAGAATAATGGAACTGAACATGGTGGAGTTAGTTATGTTGATGGGGTGATTGGAAAAGCAGGTAGTTTTGATGGGGTTGATGATTGGATAAAGATAAATCATATAAAAAATATTACTAATACAGATAATATAGCTTTAACATTTTCTTTATGGTTGAATTTGAATAGTAATATTTATGGAGTAAATCAAGTTTTTGAAGCACATGTTCCCTCTGGTGAATTCTTTTTAGAAGGAGATACTATACAAAAATTTGAATCCTCACCTACAGAAGCAATAAGCACAGATATTTTAGATACAGATAAATGGATAAATATTATACTTGTTTTTGATGGAGAAAAAAAAGAAAAGAAAATATATGTTAATGGTATTTTAAATAAAAAAATAGATATATCTGAACAGCATATTAAGCTAACTACAGGTTTAACTATTGGGAGAGATTTTGAAAGTGCAATACAGTATTTAAATGCCAAAATCGACGACCTCCGAATCTACAATCGAGCATTATGTGAAACAGAGATTAAGACGCTTTATAATTTAGGAAATAACGAAATAAATAGCTCTAAAATCAAAAAAACAGGACAAACTATCTCTTACTACCCAAAAGATGATGGAGACTACCAAAAAGGAGTGACCCCATCATATACACGAGATGACGAAAAAGAGATAGTCACCGACAACATTACTAAACTACAATGGCAAGATGATGAAGAGGCTAAAACTATTTATAAAAATTGGCAAGATGCAAGAGATTATTGTTCAAATCTTAATTTAGGTGGATATACTGACTGGAGATTGCCAAGTGTAGTTGAGCTTCAAAGTATTGTGGTTGATGGAAAATATAATCCTGCTATTGATACTACAGTATTTGTAAATTATGCCTCTTCCTTCTATTGGTCGTCTACTACATATGCGAGTTACACTTACAATGCATGGGAAGTTAACTTCAACAAAGCTTACACGTTTAACTACTATAAGTTATATGACGCTTTTGTTCGTTGTGTGAGGGAAGGACAATAAGTTTAAGTAATGGAAAACTAATAATGAAAAATTAAAAAGAGTTGTTATTTGAATCTCAAATAAGCTCACTCCACGACATTTACAAAAAAAAATGCTAAACTTATAAAAAAGTAAAAAAATCATGGAAGATATAGAAGAGTTACAGAAAATATTTGAAAAGTATTATCATTGGCATCCATCCCGAGTAAG